>JAUPKM010000115.1 GCA_030837445.1 Actinomycetota bacterium | reverse complement strand
TGACCGGCGACCAGGATTTGAACCGGCCGGCAGTGCGGATCGCAGCTGTCTTCCGCGACTGATAGCCTCAGGCCATCGGACAGGGGTCCGCGAAGGAGGTCGGTGATGCCGGAAGGCCAACCGGTTGTGATCGAATCCGCCACGACCCGGCGCCGCCGGCGCCACGTCCCCGGAGGAGTACCCGTGACCGCCTCAGTGCTCGTCTACTGGCGTGCAGCTTGCCTTGGCATGATCTTCAGCCTTGGCCTGGTGCTGACCGGTGTGGCGATGCCCGCCGCAGCCGCTCCCGGCACTACTGAGGACACGGTCGACGTCAACCTCTCTCTGACCGGTTCGGCCGGCACCACGACCGGTTCCATTCCGGTGCTGCCGGGGCTTACACCGGTCGCGCTGTCCACCACCATCACCGGTGGTACCGGACCCGCCGCCGCGGCCGGCACCTACACGCTGTCCGTCGGGACGGCGTCCGCCCAAGTCGACTCCCGCACCGGCGGCGCGGTGAATCTCGCACTTCCGGCCGGTACCGGCCGGAACGGATCTATCGAGATTTCGCTATCGGCCAGCATCGTCGACGCCGCAGGCTGCCCGTACGACACCGACGCCGTCGCCCGGGTCTCGCTCGTGACGGTGTCCTATCTCGGTACCCCCACCGCGCCGACGTCGTTGGCCGACTTCTTCTCACCTGCTCTGAAGACCATCGCGGTGGTGGCCGATCCGGGCACTACCGAGTTCACCGCGCCAGCCATCCTGCAGGCCACATCGACGCTAGCGTCCGCCTACAGCCGGGTTGAACTTGCCACCGTCGCCCCCACCGAACCAGACCCTTACGCGCGGATCGTGCGGTTCGTGCCCACTGCGGGCCAGGTCAGTACGAAGGTGGACACCGCCACCCCGGTCGCCACCCTTGTCATCTCGGGTGAGCCAACCGTGCTGGTGACGGCGGCGGCCGCGCTCGGTTCAGACAACCTCTCGCTCGGCGCCGGTTCACCGGACGCGCAGAACCTGCGCCAACAGGGAACGCCCCCCGATTCACTCACTCTCACCTGGGATGACGTCGGCAATGACTCGCCGTCCCTGATCGGGCACGGGCTGATGGAGGAGAGCGTCAACGTCTCGCAGGCGCGGTTCGGGGGCCCGATCTCGTCCCTGGCCATCACTGTGATCGGGACGCACACCCCGACGGCACCGAACGCCAACACCACCGCCTCGCTGCTCGTGAACGGCAAGTTACTGGCGTCCACTCGACTGTTGGACAACGACACCTTCACGCTGTCGGGGCTGCTGGCGTCGAATGCGATCCAGCGCAGCAACACCGTCACGCTGCAGGTCGAGACAGTGACCTTCGGGAGCAACTGCCGCAGCACCACTGTGCCGGCGCGGGTCGACATCAACGCCGATGCCTCAACCTTCGTGGCGACCCCCGGCCAGTCCCTGCAACCCGGATTCGGCCGCTTCCCGCAGGTGCTGAACCACAAGTTGCCGGTATCGTTCGCCACTGGTCCAAATCCCGCCGATCTCGCCAATGCGGCAAACATCGTTGCCGCACTTTCCCGCCTGGACAGCGTGCCGCCCGCGGTCAGCGTGATAGCGCCAAGCCAATTCATCGACTCCAACCAGGCCGGTCTCATGGTCGGCGCCGGATCAGAGCAGAGCACTGCCCTGCAGGCACCCTTGAGGTTCGAACCCTGGCGGACGCTCACGGCGACTCCGATCGAGTTCACGGTCACAGTCGACAGCCCGTTTGCGGCACTGGAAGGCTTCACCAACGGGGAGCGCGACGTCTTGCTGCTTGGGGCATTCCCCGCCAGCTCGCCAGCCAGGGCTGCCGCCCTGCAGACAGAACTGGCCAGCAGGGTTGTGCTGCTGCCCGATGGCTGGTCGAAGTTGAGCGGGAACTTGTTCGTCAATGCCGGCGACGGTAAACCGGTGCAGCTCGACTCGAACCCGCCGTCCGCGACGACGACAGCCACCGAGTCCTCTGACACACCATGGCTGGCCATCGGACTCTCCGTGGCTGCGGCCGTGATTCTGGCGCTGCTGCTGGCTGGTGCCTGGTGGCTCTTTCATCAACGCACCCGAACCTCGGAGAGTAAGTCCGGCGCGGCTGACCCCGACTCCGGGCGGAGCTAAGGAGTCGGCTTCGCTGTGGCGGTCGGCGCCGGGGTCGCGGTTGGTGCGACTGAGGTCGTGGGCGCCGGGGTGGGATTGAGTCGACCCTGACCGTTGTATCCGTTTCCGTTCATCCCGCCGCGCCCGCCTCGATCACCGTCCATTTGCGAGTGGCGTCCGCCGGGACCGTCGCCGGGTCCATCGGAGTTGCTGACTGCCAACGCACCCATCCCGACTGCGAGCATCCCCGCCAGCACCGTTGTCACTCCCAGCGCAATGGTCGAGATCAGCAAGTAGGTCGAACGCTGCTTCATCTTCTCGTAGCCGGCCTGCCAACCCTCTGGCGGAGGTGCGCTCGCGACCGGAGGCTGGCCGCCGTAGTTGGCCGCCGAGGGGGATCCGGCCTGCCCGGCGGCGGGAGTCGCGCCTGCGGCCGTCGGTTGGACCGTAGTCGGCTGCGCGGGGTTGTCAGGAGAGTTGGGTGTTTGCGTCATGTGCATACCTTGCCCCGGCGCCTCGCCGAACACATCCGCCCGCCGGCGGCACATTGCGACACCTCCTGGGAAGTAGCCGACTACAACTTCCGAGGTAGGGCCGGCTACTCATGGTGTTCGTCGATCCGCCCGCGGCGGCGGCGCCTGCTATCGGCAAACCTGCCAGCCAACAACAGCGGCACCGAATAGCGCAGGCCCCCGACCGCAGACCTCAATCGCGCTGCCACCGGCTCCGGTAGTGAGTAGAGAAGTACGCCGGCGACCTCCGCCTGCAGCCGGGCCCGGCGCACCCGCGGTTGGCGCATTTCGGGGGTCGTCGATGGGCAGTCCACTCGCAGGTCGATCCGTTGCCGCTCACTCTCAGTCCGGATCCGATAGGCATGGTAAGGCGTGCTCACGGCGACATAGCGTCCCCCGCCCAGTCCCCGTACCGCCCGCAAGGTAAGCCTGGTGTTGTCCCCGGGACGCGCCTCGACGACCGCGGCCATGGGCGCCCCGCGTCTCACTAGGTAGTCGCCCATCGCGGCCACTTCGTCAATGTCGCCGTCCCAGCCACCACTCACGATCAGCACAGGGGCGACGCCCCGCTGCCACAGATTGAAGGCGTGGTCGAGTCTGGCTCGTAATTCCGCGCACGGACCCGCCGGCGTCACAGTGGCGCCGAACACCACGATGCCGTCCGCGGGCTCATCGCTGCCGGCTCGACCTGAGGTCTGCTCCCGCTCATCGTGTCGCACTCGAGCGGCCGTCACGGTCGCCACGGTCACGAGGCCGGCTACTGCGGTCGTCATTGCCATGCCCACGCCGACCAACCAGGCTCCGCCGATACGAACAGACATCACGGCGCGAGTCTAGTTCTCACAAATCCAGGGGCGCAGCGGGCGAGGGCGCTGCCCCGGGACCGGCCACCAGGTCCAAGGCCCCCTCGCCACCCCGGACTCTCACCCGCTAGCTTGGACAATGTGAGCACCACACCGGGGCAGGAAGAAGCGATCTCGGGGCCGCCGACGACACCTACGAGCAAGGCGGGTGCCGGTCGCCAACCGATGACCGTGGGCCGCTGGCGAAGTATGCAGCGGACCTCGAGACGTTTGGTGATCGGCTTGGCCGCCCTCTGCGCAGTGGTCTATGTCGCATCGGCGTAGGCCTTCGGTCAGAGCCTGGGCGACCAGGAGATCAAGGCGGCAGTAGCCCCGCCCGGCGGGTTGGCGATCACTGTTGTGCAGACCAGTATCACGCCGGATGAGCCGTATGCCTCCGCTTTGTTGGTTGTGGATCCTTCCACCGAACTCGTCGACGTCAATGGGCTGCTCAAGGAGACCCTCCAGGTCGCCATCGAACCCAGCCTCAATGCCGAGTCCTTGACCTACGTCCAGGGCACGATCCCCAGCGCCCGCACCGTCACACTGCCGCTGCGGGGACGCGTACAGAATTATCCGTTCGACACCTACAAGGGTGAATTTCAGGTGCAGGCCTACAGCGTGCACTTCTCATCCCAGTCGAGTCAGGATCCAAACCAGCAGTCGGTCGCGACACGGGACAAGCTCGTTCCGGTGAACGTGGCGGCGTCATTCCGGGACCCGGGCTGGCGGTTGAGTGCCAACGCGGTCACGACGACGCCGACCTCGGTCACAATCGCACAGGAGGTCAGTCGGGCCGGCTCCACCATCGCGATCTCGCTGTTGCTCCTTGCTCTGATGCCGTGCCTGGCCTTCATCGCGGTCTGGGCGGCCCAGAGTGCAGTCAGTGGCATTATCGAGGCCCAGGTGTCCGTTGCCGCGTGGATGGCCGCCCTCCTCTTCGCCCTCATCCCGATTCGGACGTTCATGCCCGGGTCGCCGCCCGTGGGTTCGTGGATCGACATCCTGGTGTTCTTCTGGGTCGAGGTCAGCGTGATGCTGGCGATGGTCATCGCGGTCTTCACGTTGCTGGTGCGCGCCCGTAGGGAAGCCGAGGCGGAGTTCCAAGCCGAGGAGGCCGCCGAGCAGTCCGAGCCGTCCACCACCCACTGACCCGGACCGCAACACGGGCAGTCATCCGACCTGCCTAGGGCCCGCCGTAGCGCATCTGGTCCGCGATCTCGGCCACCTTCTCCCAGATCTTCGACCGCACGTCCGGCGAGTGCATCTCACTGAGATGGTTGACCCGCCCGAGGATGATGTCGTCGAGTTCCAGCTCCGGGTACTGCTGAAGGTGGCGCTGCAGTTCGTCCTCGGTCGCGATCAGGGTGTTCGTCACACCGGGCACGTCGATGTGCGCGCCCACATAGGGGCGGATGAACAGCTCATGGGTGCTGTAGATATTGCTCACCCTGTCTGCGATGACTGGGAGGTCGTCGTGCAGGGCTGTCAGGAATGGCGAACCCTCCGACATATCGCGTATCGCCGGGAGGCGGTGCCGGACGATCCTGCTGAGGTGGCCGGCGCTCACCGCACCCGACCATGGAGCCCCGATGCTGAACACGTGGCGCACCTGACGGGGGTGATCGATGGCGTATCTGAGCACCGCCAACCCCCCCTGCGAGTGCCCGACAAGCACAATCGGCGAATCTCGAGCCCTCCCCCGCTCCCGCAGCGATTTTGAAATGTCCCGCCTGATGTGTTCCTGTGATGAAGCCATCGTGAGGGTCACCCCGAAGTTGGCCAAAGTGATCAGGAAGGCGTCCGGGTGTCGCTCAAGCACGGGTCTCATCATGACCGTGGCCGCGGCTCCGCGGATCGCGGTTCCGGCGACGATTCCGACGGCGACCGGCATTCGTTCCACCTCCAGCGACGCAGACGATCGACTGACCCCATCCTCTACCGAGCCAGGGGCGGATGCCCTCGTTGACACGATCACTGTTTGGCTGGCGGGGAAACGGACCGGTCGTCGCAGTCGGGCAGGCTGGTCTCGCGCAGGGTTTCGGACTGGCCGTCAGACCAGTCTGACCGCCCGCAACACCACGTCCTCCGAATGCCCCGCGCCGGCCCCGCCACTCACCTCACGGGGCCGCTGCTCATCAACCTCCACCCGCCAGCCCGCTCCCAGCAACGCGGCAATGTCAGCGGGACCGACGAAATCCTCCGGGTCGAACCCAGGGTCGTGCTCGCCGTCCCCGTGGTTTCCGTGCTCTCCGTGGCCCTCGTGGCTCACATGCCCGTCGCGATCGGAATCACCGTCCGGCTGGCCGCCCGCAACTCCGTCCGCGGACTGCGAACCGAAGTGCGCATGATGCACGAACAGCAAAGTGCCGCCTGGCGCCACGGCGTCGAGCAGCGCCCGGCCGGCCCTGTTCCCCGGCGTTCTCAGCAGCGCCGGGTACTGGGCCGACACGAGGTCGTATGCTCCCGCCGGGAGTGCGGCCTCGAGCAGTCCGGCATGTAGCCACCGCACGTCCGCACCAGCCTCTTTGGCGACTGCCCGGGCACGCTCCAGCGCCACTCCGGACACATCCAGGGCGGTGACGTCCCATCCCTGCTGGGCCAGCCAGATGGCGTCTGCACCCTCGCCGCAGCCGACATCGAGGGCGCGTCCCGGTGACCGTCCCTGAACTTCTGCAACGAGTGCGCCGTTCGGCTCACCGCTCCACATCTGGTCTGACTCCGTGTACCGCTCATCCCACATGGACTCGACGGCCTCAGGTGTGTGGTCGGCAGCAGGAGACCCGACGAGCGGCCCTTCGCGGTGCCCAGTGTTATGCGTCATGGTCATAGTGTCCCGGGCGGGCAGCTGCGACCAGCCGTGAGGTAGAACTTCGGTTCCTGATCGGCGGAATCTCCGCTGAGCGGGCACCATGATTACCGGATCGTTGACTGGACAGAACGTGCAACCGAGTTGGAGGAACTGATGGAGCGAGTGAGCGGCATCGGCGGGGTGTTCTTTCGGGCACGTGATCCCGAGGCATTGACGCAGTGGTACGTCCGCCACTTCGGGATCGACGATCCCGCCAACCCGGCGGCGCCCTGGCGGCAAGAGGCGGGGATGACAGTTTGGAGTGGGTTTGCCGCTGACACCGACTACTTCGGGCGCCCGGAACAACAGTGGATGATCAATTTCCGTGTCCGCGACCTTGACGCAATGCTCGCTCAGCTGCGGGCGGCCGACGTCGAAGTGCTGGATGCGATCGAGGACACGGACTATGGCCGCTTCGGCTGGGTGGTCGATCCAGAGGGCAACCGAGTCGAACTCTGGCAGCCGCCGGACGAAGAACACTCCGCCAGCAACTAAGCATTACGCAGAGCGCCCAGCCCTACCTGAGGATCCCGGTGGCGCCCACGCCAAGATTGCCCTGTGACTCCTCCACCTGTACGGATAGCCGTCGTACTACCTCTCACTGGCGCTGAGTCTCTATTCGGCCAGCAGGGCCTTCAGGGTGCGCAACTGGCGGCAGCCGAGATCAATGCCGGAGGTGGCGTTCTCGGCGGCCGACCGATCAGCCTCGAAGTGCACGATGAAGGCACCGACCTCGACCGGGCGGTCGCCTTCACACGGGCCGCCGTGGACTCCGACGTGACTGCAGTGCTGGGCCCCACCAGCAGCACCCACCGCGACGCCATGCTTCCCATCTGCGCAGCTGCGCGCATCCCCCTTCTCTACGCAACGGACTACGAGGGCGGCGCCTGCTCCCGCTACCTGTTCTGCTACTCCGCTATTCCTGACCACTACCTACCCTCGCTGGTGGAGACGCTGACCGCCGGATCGGACGATTTCGCGATGGTTGGCGCCGACTACAGCTGGCCCCGGACGATTGGCGCACGACTACGTCGCGACCTCAACGCCCGCGGCTGCCGCCTGCTGCACGAGGAATACGTTCCGGTCGGCGCGGGTGACATGGCTGACGTGGTGACCAGGGCTGTGGACTGCGGCGCGGGGGCGGTGGTGATGGCGCTGATGGGCTCTGACGGTCAGGATTTCATCCGTCGGTTCGCCGCTCTGGACCGGCGACCCCAACTGGCCGTGATCGCCTTCAACGAGAACTACATGACAGGCCTGGCGCCGTCCATGACCGAGGGCATCATCACGGCCCTGCCTTTCCTGGAGTCACTGCAGGCGCCAGAGGCACGCGACTTCGTCTCGCGGCAACGGGCGATGTTCGGTGCCCACGCAGTGGTGAGCTACTTCGCGGAGTCGCACTACGGTCTGCTGATGTTCCTGCGGCACGCACTGGAGTCGGCGGGAAGCGACGACAGCGAATCAGTGATCGACGCGATGGGCGATGTCACCCTCACGATCGGCCATGGTCCGGTGACGCTGCGCGCGGCCGATCACCATATGGTCCTGAACATGCTGGTGGCTCAAGCGCAGAGTGGGCGTCTGGTGGCGACCCGTGATGTTGGGCCGGTGTCCCCACCCAACCAGTGCGGAGTCCGCACCCTCCTCCGGGGAGAGGACGTCCAACCCCGTCACGTGTCCGGATAGGGCTGAAACCGCCAGCCAGCGCCGTCGCGCACAATGGCGGCCGACTTCAATCCGTAGGGAGGCGGTGTGATTCCACGCGCGAAGTCGGCCACTTCCAACCGATGTGCCACCAATTGCACCAGCACGAAGACGTCACCCTTCGGGCCGCCCGGGAAGAATGCCTGCCACTCCTCCCGCCAGTGCCCAGCTCGGGCCTCGAGGTCCGTCACGAGGCTCGCCACGCCCTGCACCGACACATAGCCGGTACCGTCTGGGGCCTGGTAAGCGATGGTCGCCGCCGGGTTGGCGCGGAGTTCCGCGGCCTTGCGGGAAGCGGGACTCGTCCCCAGCCAGACGGTGAAGTCGTCGGATGGCGGGAACGGCTGCATCAGTCTGACAGTCGGCGCATCACCCGTGCCGGAGGTGATCAGGAATGCGAATTCGGCGCCCCGCGCGATGGCGAGTCCAGCCCGCAGCACCAGCTCGGGGGTCAGCGGATCATTCATGACCCCACTCTGCCGGGGTTCGGCAAAGATGGCTAGATCATGGACCGGTCGGCGGGTGCAGAGGCGCGACTACCGTGGGATTGCCACATTCGAGGGATGCCGCCGGCCTCGAACGGGATTCGCTCCTGCTCCTCACCCGAGTGGCGCAGCTCGCTCTGCCGATCCGACCCGAAAGGACGCAGCGAAGGCCCCGCCGGACGCTCTCCTCGAGAAACCGGAACGTGGCGAAGGGCCCCGCCAACCAGTCTGTGAGGCGGGGCCCTTCGTTGACCTGTGATTCTTAGCTGCAGCCCGAGGTGCTGCCGCAGCCTTCGCACACGTAGCAGGAGCCTGCAGGCCGCATCTTGATGCCGCACGTCATGCACAGCGGCGCATCGTTGGTCTTGCCCGTAATCTCCTCGAGCAACTCCGCCGATGAGTGCGCCTTCGACGGGCCCTCATGATGTGGAGTCGCCACCGGCACGGACTGAGCGAGCGACTCCAGATCCGCATCCGCCGTGGGCAACGCAGTCGGTGCGACTGTGGTGTCGTAACCAGCGGCCTGTGCGATTCGCTCCTCCGCGGTGAAGATGCCCAGCCCGGCACGGTCTTCCTCCGGTAGGTAGTCCAGAGCCAACCGACGGAAGATGTAGTCCATGATCGACTGCGCCATTCTGACGTCCGCGTCGTCGGTGAGGCCCGACGGCTCGAAACGCATGTTGACGAATTTCGACACATAGGCCTCCAGCGGGACCCCATACTGCAACGCGATCGAGATTGCGATCGAGAATGCGTCCATCACCCCGGCGAGGGTGGATCCCTGCTTGCCGAGTTTGAGGAACACTTCGCCCAGCCCGTCATCCGGATAGGAACCGGCGGTCATGTATCCCTCGGCTCCGCCGACCGAGAAGGACACCGTCTGGCTCGGCCGCTTCTTGGGGAGGCGCTTGCGCACGGGCCGATGCTCGGCAGCCACAACTTCGACCGCCGCAGGGGTTTTGGCGGCCTTGCCGTCGGAGAGTGGCTGCCCCACCTTGCAGTTGTCCCGGTAAATGGCGAGCGCCTTGATGCCCATCTTCCAAGCCTCGAAGTAGATCTCCTCGACCTCCTCGATCGTCGCCGATTCGGGCATGTTGACGGTCTTGGAGATGGCGCCGGAGAGGAAGGGCTGGACTGCTGACATCATTCGGACGTGACCCATCGGCGTGATGGCGCGGTCACCCATGGCGCAGTCGAAGATGTCGTAGTGCTCGAGCCGCAGGCCGGGCGCATCGATGACGTGACCCTTCTCAGCGATGTGCTCGATGATCGCCTCGACCGTCTCCTGCGGATAGCCGAGCTTTTGGAGAGCCAACGGAATCGTCTGATTGACGATCTGCATGGACCCGCCACCGACCAGCTTCTTGAACTTCACGAGTGAGAAGTCCGGTTCGATGCCGGTGGTATCACAATCCATCATGAAGCCGATCGTGCCGGTGGGTGCCAAGACCGACGCCTGCGCATTGCGCCAGCCGTTCTTCGCACCGATCTTGACGCCGTCGACCCACGCCTTCTCCGCAAACCTGAGCACGTCACGATCCAGCGAGGAGACGGCCCGCACGGAGTCAGTCGCAGCGGCATGTTTGCGCATCACCCGCGCGTGCGCTTCAGCGTTGCGTTTGAAGCCCTCGTAGGGCCCGACCACGCCGGCCAATTCGGCGGAGCGCTTGTAGGCCGTGCCGGTCATGAGAGAGGTGATTGCTGCCGCCAATGCCCGGCCGCCATCGGAATCGTAGGCGAGACCAGACGCCATCAGCAGGGCGCCGAGGTTGGCGTAGCCGATACCGAGTTGGCGGTAGTCGCGGGTGGTGGCCGCAATGGCCTCCGTTGGGAAATCGGCGAAACAGATGGAGATATCCATCGCCGTGATGATCAACTCGACGGCGCGGACAAACTTCTCAGCCTCGAATGAGCCATCCTCGGCCAGGAACTTCATCAGGTTCAGCGAGGCCAGATTGCAGGACGAGTTGTCGAGAGACATGTACTCGCTGCAGGGGTTGGAGGCGGTGATCCGACCGGTCTCCGGATTGGTGTGCCAGTCGTTGATGGTGTCGTCATACTGAATGCCCGGGTCCGCGCACTCCCACGCCGCCTTGCAGATCTTCGCGAACAGCGCGCGCGCATCCACAGTCTCGACGACCTCACCTTGGGTGCGGCCACGCAGACCGAACTCGGAGCCCTTCTCCACTGCGGTCATGAACTCGTCTGAGACTCGCACCGAGTTGTTGGCGTTCTGGTACTGGACGCTGGTGATGTCCTTGCCACCCAGATCCATGTCGAATCCCGCGTCGCGGAGGGCCCGAATCTTGTTCTCCTCGCGCGCTTTGGTTTCGATGAACTCCCCGATATCAGGATGGTCAACGTCGAGCACGACCATCTTCGCCGCCCGGCGGGTGGCGCCACCGGATTTGATCGTACCGGCGGAGGCATCAGCGCCACGCATAAAGGAGACGGGACCACTCGCGGTACCGCCCGAGGAGCGGAGCAACTCCTTCGAGGACCGAATTCGGGAAATGTTTAGCCCAGCGCCGGAACCGCCCTTGAAGATCAGGCCCTCTTCCCGATACCAGTTCAGAATCGAATCCATGGTGTCGTCGACTGCGAGAATGAAGCAGGCAGACACCTGCTGCGGGGAGTTGGTGCCAACGTTGAACCACACCGGCGAGTTGAACGAGAAGACCTGATTCAGCAGCATCCAGGTGAGCTCGTGTTCGAATACCTCGGCATCTGACTCGGTCGCGAAGTAGCCGTTCGCCTTGCCCTCCCGCACGTATGTCAGCACGACTCGGTCAAGAAGTTGCTTCAGCGAGGTCTCCCGAGCCGGCGTGCCGACGGCGCCGCGGAAGTATTTGGTCGTCACGATCGTGGAGGCATTGACTGACCAGGTTGACGGGAACTCGACTGCCCGCTGCTCGAACACAGTCTCGCCAGTCTTCCAATTCGTCTGCACCACGTCGCGGTGCTCCCATTCGACCTCGTCGTAGGGATGCACCCCCTCAGTGGTGAAAAGACGCGCGACGCTGAGCCCTTCCCGGGTGACACTTACCCGCGAGCCCCGCCGACCTGCGGACTTCGTCGTGCCATTGGACGAATCGGCCATGTTTTCCTCCTGATCTCCCGACCGCGGTTGGCGGCCGTCCCCGGTTGGGGTGTTGCTGATTGCCGTGAGCTGACGTTGCGATTTCCTACTGGCTGTGCGACTTCGTGATTGTTGTGCGGGGTTGTCTAGTCGGTAGTTCTCGTTACTGGTGGTGCTGTCCTGGGGGTGAGCGGGCCTACCGAGGTTTGCGGCGGACCGTGGTTGTGCGTCGGCGTGTTCGTCACATCCGGTGATCTAGGGAGCCGCTGCATCGCGATGACGACTGCGGCGGGGACTGCCTGACAGGTCCCGAGCGGCTCGTAGGAGAGCGATCTCTTGCTCGAAATCAGCCAGCGACGAGTAGCTGCGATAGACGGAGGCGAATCTTAGGTAGGCCACTTCATCCAGTTCACGCAGCGGACCGAGGATCGCCAATCCCACCTCGTGGGATGGCACCTCTGTCATACCGAGATCGCGAACCTCATCCTCAACCCGTTGTGCGAGCAGTGCCAAGTCGTCCTCCGTGACAGGACGACCCTGACATGCCTTGCGCACACCGGAGATGACCTTGTCGCGACTGAAAGGCATTTGCACCCCACTGCGCTTGACCACGTTCAGGGTCGCCACCTCAGTGGTCGTGAATCGCCGCCCACAAGAGGGACATGAACGTCGACGGCGAACTGTGGCTCCGTCGTCAGTCGTGCGACTGTCGAGCACCCTGGAGTCGGCATCCCGACAGAATGGACACTGCACTCCTGACCACCTCCAAGTGGCTTAGCAGTTGAGCGCCTGGGGATAAACCTGGGGAAAACCTTGGGACGCTTTGGGGAGAACCTGTGCATCAGTGACCACAACCTGTGGATGAACTACATCCCTGTAACCACTAGATGTAGTGACTGTAGGCCTTCGGGGCACCAATGGCAAGGTCAGCGGTGCGGCGTGTCAATCAACCGACGAGACGTCCTTCCAGCTATCGGCATCACCAGCCACCATCGCTCAGCCGGGTGGGAGCCGGACCCGTTGACCCGCAACGGGATTCTCGACCTCGTCCCCATTCGCGTCGCGCAGTCTCACCAGCATTTCGCGTGGGTCAGATGTGGGATCCGCGCGCTGCGCAATCTCCCAAAGCGTGTCCCCGGGTCGCACAACCGTCCATTGACCCTCCTCTCTCACACCACCCGTCCCAGCCTCGTCGCGGGCAGAGATGCCGGCTGCTGCTGGCTCCACCACAATCGACTCGCTGCCCGCTAGCACTCCCCCGATGACAGGCGCCCATGGCCATTGCATCAACCCTCCGACAGCAGCGGACGAGTCCTGCTGGCCACCCGAGACAGCGGTGCCGGGATTGGCGCCCGCAGAAGCCCCCGCAGGGCCAACCACCGGCACCGGGAGGTCTACGTCGGACATAGCCGAAGAAGCCCCCGCCACCACACTGAGAACCGCCAGAGCGGCAACTGCCGTTGTCGACGCAGATCGGACGAGGCGGTGTCCCACGCGGGTCAATCGCCACGGTCCTGCCCCCACTGCAGTACCCGCATAGTCCGACCTGGCAGTCGCGGCCGCCCCCGCGGCCCTCCCGCTGAATCGGCGAACTGACGACCGCACCTCGGACGGCACATCCACCAGATCGAGGAACGGTGAACCCGCAAATCCTGACTGCTGCGCAGAAACGACTGTCGTTCCCATGGTCGAACCCCTCTCTAGTGTCCGTCCACCGCCGCCAGAGACTTTGGCGAACATGCGTACGATCGAACTGATATTTAAGTTGTAGCACGGACGTGCGACACGCCGCATCCACAACTTCGAACAAATGTTTGATGTTGGCGTCCCGCTGGGCTAACGTCATGGTGTACGAGAGGTCCGACAGAATGGCACGGCCATCCTCGGAGCCCGCGGCCCACACCGTCGCGTAGTTCCGAGACCGTCCGGCGCCCGAAGCGGTCGGACCTGACCAGCACGTCCTTACGAAGGGAGCCACGGATGGCCGGCAAGAAGTCAACGAGCACAGCGCTCACCGAGCGCCAACGTACGATCCTGGGGATGATCCGCTCGTCCGTCGAGAGTCGCGGCTACCCACCAAGCATCAGAGAGATTGGCGAGGCTGTCGGACTGACCAGCCCGTCCAGCGTGGCCTATCAACTTCGGACGATGGAGCGAAAGGGCTACATCCGCCGGGATCCTCATCGCCCCAGGGCTATGGAGGTCGTCAGTTCCGCCAAGGCGGCCGCCAAGAGGGCCTCGGCCGAGCGTGACTCGGCGTTGGCGGCTGCCACCTCAGATGAGTCAGACAGCCTGACTTCGAAAGCGACCTATGTTCCGGTACTTGGGCGGATCGCCGCGGGTGGGCCGATCCTGGCTGAGGAGGCCGTGGAGGCAGTCTTTCCACTCCCGCAGGAGTTGGTCGGCGACGGCGAACTGTTCCTGCTCAAGGTGGTTGGCGACTCCATGATCGACGCCGCGATCTGCGATGGCGATTGGGTGGTCGTGCGCCAGCAGGCGAACGCGGAGACCGGCGAGATTGTGGCGGCACTACTGGGAGATGAAGCCACGGTGAAGACTTTGAAGCGGAGCAAGGGCCACATCTGGCTTATGCCTCAGAACACGAACTACGAACCGATACCGGGGGATGAGGCGCAGGTTCTCGGCAAAGTGGTCAGCGTTCTACGGCGGATCTGATCGGCTAGTCGTTGTGATATCAGCGGCCAACCGGGCCAGGGAGCCGAGCACGGATTCCTTGTCCCGGGTGATCCAGAATGGCGGAAGCGAGCGCACCAGAAACGACCCGTAGCCGGCTGTGGTCATCCTCGGATCCAAGATCGCAACCACCCCGCGGTCGTTGCTGGTGCGGATCAGGCGGCCAACGCCTTGCGCGAGCAACAGCCCGGCGCGGGGCACTGAGACTGCGGTGAAACCGTTGCCCCCGTGTCGTTCCACACGCTCAGCACGTGCCTGGATCATCGGGTCGTCCGGGCGCGGGAAGGGAATCTTGTCGATCACCACCAGGATGCACGAGTTTCCCGGTACATCCACCCCTTGCCAGAGCGAAAGCGTCCCCACGAGGACCGACGACGGCTCGTCTGCAAATCTGCGCACCAGCGAGCCGACTGCATCGCCTCGCTGCTGGACTAGGAGCGAGACATCCTCGCAGTCGGCCAACCGCTCTGCCGCGGCGTCGACACCACGCCAACTTGAGAAAAGCGCAAGCGTTCGCCCACCGGCCGCACTCACGAGTTCCGCCAGCGTGTCCAAACTCGCCTGACTTGGGCCGTCGCGGCCCGGTCGGGGCAGGTCTGCGGCCAGATACAGGATGCCTTGGGTGTCGAAGCTGAAGGGCGATCCGACATCGAGGGCGGTCCAGGCCAGCGGTCCTTGGCCATCCCGGTCGTCGACGGATAGACCTACGCTGCGGGCCACGTGGGCAAAGTCCCCACCGAGACTCAGGGTTGCGCTGGTCAGGATGACGGCCCGATCGGCCATCAGACCCTCCCGCAACGGGCCGGCCACGCTCATCGGCGCGAGCCTTATCGTCGGTGGTCGACTTCCCCCACCTCGGTCAACCCACAACACATCCTCGTCGCCCGTGGCGAGCATCTGCCCGGCAACGTCGTGCGTGTCTTCTAGCGCCGTCCGCACCCGCTGTCGACGGGCGGTCGCATCCGGGTCGGCGTCTTTGGCGCTGCCGATCTCGGTCAACCCCCGATGGGTGGCGTCGCGCACTCCGGCCAGCGCCGAGCGCAGCCCGTCCGGCAGCGCCGTGATTCTGCCCTCGCAGCTGAAAAGTTGCTCGGCCAACGCCGTGCCGGCGGACTCGAGCATGTCGATCGTGTCCGAATCCAGCAGCCGACGCGCACCTGCAGGTAGCCGGGACACCTGTCCCGCACTCAATTCGGTCGTGACTGCGGCAGTGGCGCGGTCGGCCAGCTCATGACCTTCGTCCACCACGACAGTGTCGTGCTCCGGCAACACGGGGACGTTCTCCAACGCGTCCAAAGCAAGCATCGCGTGGTTGGTCACGACAATATCGGCCTCAGCGGCGACCGCCCGGGCCCGCTCCGCAAAGCATTCGCCGCCGAACGGACACGCGCTGGCGCCGATACATTCCCGCGCATTGACCGAATACGCCCGCCACACCCGCGCGTCGATCTCATCGAGCTCGTCCCGATCGCCGGTCGTCGAGGTCTCGGCCCACTCTCGCAACCTGGCCGCGTCCGACTCCAACCTGCCGGCTACCCGCGCAGACACGGGTTCGAGTTCCAGCTGCTCGCCGTCTCCGAGTGGATCCTGCAGTCGCTGCTTACACACGTAGTTCGCACGGCCCTTCAACACCGCAAAGGCCAGCGGCGCCCGACCTGCGGCGTCGATGGCCCCGGCGATCGCAGGAAGGTCACGGTTCACAAGTTGGTGCTGGAGTGCAAGTGTGGCGGTGGCGACAATCACCCTTCCACCACCGCTCTGCACGTGCGAGATCGCCGGAACGAGGTAGCCGATCGACTTCCCTGTCCCTGTTCCGGCCTGGATGAGCGCCTTGGATTTGGTCGACATGGCACGTGCCACACACTGCACCATCGACTGTTGACCGGGTCGGTCCTCGCCACTCAGCCCTGCAACTACGACGTCTAGCAGTTCCTTGACGCTCACGTCCAACTCTGCGTTGGGTGCAGTGCTCGGCGCCGTCGAGTCGGGTCCGCCGGCGCCGGACCCTTGCTGGCTCTCGTGCGTGTCCCCAAGCCCAAGCTTCGGCTTAGCCGACTGGGATTCAGACACCCGTCGAGTCCGACGCCTCAGCGGGACCAGTCAGTCTGTCCGCAAGATCTGCGGGGACGGCCGCGACCACATGGGTTCCGGTGTCGGTGTGTTCAAGGAAGGTGACTTCTCCCTCAGCGTGAACGCGCGCGAGTAGGTCCCCCCGGCCGTACGGCACCAGGATGTCGACCGTCACCGGCGGCTGCGGCAAAGCGGCATCGATGGCGGCGCGCAAGTCCTCGAAACCCTCGCCGGTCTTCGCCGAGACAACGACCAGTCCCGGTACCAAATGCCTCATTCGAGCGACGACCGCCGGATCGGCCACGTCGGCCTTGTTCAACACCACGATCTCCGGATGTTCGGCGACTCCCAGCGAGCTCAGTACTTCCCTGACTGCGGACAGTTGATCCTCCGGGGTGTGCTCGGCGCCGTCGACGATGTGCACGATCACGTCCGCCTCCCCGACCTCCTCCAACGTGGATCTGAAGGCCTCGACAAGCTGATGGGGCAGATGCCTCACGAAACCGACGGTGTCGCTCACGGTCACCTCCCGCAGCGAAGGCAGCCGTATCCGTCGCACGGTCGGATCGAGGGTGGCGAACAACGCGTCCTCCACCAGCACCCCCGCACCTGTCAACCGGTTGAGGACGCTGGACTTGCCAGCGTTGGTGTAGCCGGCTATCGCAACCGCAGGAGTAGCACTTGACCGCCGGCGACCGCGCTGAGTGCGTCGGACCGCCGTCATTCCGACCAATTCACGGCGCAGCTTGGACATCTGCGCCCTGATTCGCCGTCGGTCAGTCTCGATCTTCGTCTCACCCGGTCCCCGAGTTCCGACGCCCCCGGTCGCGCCGCCCGCCCGGCCACCGGCTTGTCTCGACAACGACTCACCCCAGCCTCGTAGCCGGGGAAGCAGGTACTCCATCTGAGCCAGCGAGACTTGCGCCTTGCCTTCCCTGCTGCGGGCATGCTGGGCAAAGATATCGAGGATAAGCCAGGTGCGATCCACCACCTTGACCTTTACGATCGCTTCCAGCTTGCGGAGTTGACCCGGGGTCAGTTCGCCATCACAGATGACGGTATCGGCGCCGGTCGCCAACACGACGTCACGCAACTCGGCAGCCTTGCCGGAACCGATGTAGGTTGCCGTGTCAGGTTTGGATCGACGCTGCACGAGCCCTTCCAGCACCAGCGAGCCGGCAGTCTCGGACAGTAGCGCCAGTTCACGCATGGATGCCTGCGCCTGCTCCCAACTCCCTTCCGTCCATACTCCGACGAGGACGACCCGTTCAAGCCGGACCTGGCGGTACTCGACCTCGGTGATGTCCTCAAGCTCAGTCGAAAGCCCGGCCACCCGGCGTAAGGCCGCTCGCTCCTCCAGGTCCAGCGAGTCCGGCTCCACCAACGTCAGACCCTCGATTCGGCGTGCGCCAGCGCTGCCTCGAGCAACTCGGCTAGTTCCGCCCGGTCACCGTGTTCGAGTACGGCCCAACTGGGAGCGACCATCTCATCGGTGAGGTCCTCCGCCCTGGCGCGCTGAGGACCTATCGCCGCTATCACCGCCGGAGGCGGAATCTCGGCCTCATCCCACCCGAAAAAGGTGGCGTTGCCTGACCCACCCGGTCCAGCTGCGATCGCCTCGAGCGGGGTCAGTCCGCTCGCCAACACCGCCACGAGATGCAGACCGCCCCTCAGCTCGCGGAGCTCATGAAGGCGCTGACCGAGCATTCCGGGCAAATCGGCTGAGCGCGGGACCGCGCGCCAACCTGCGAACAGCGGCAGACCGGAGACCGGTGCGGCGTCGCTGACGGACCCGAGCAGCTCGGTCAGCCGCGCAAGGTCGGCGAAATCCGACAGCCGCTCGCGGCTCCACTCTCGACAGGCGTGGGCGTACACCGACTCGATCTCGTTGATCGACAGTTGACAAGGCGCCGACCAGCCAGCCTGGATCAACGTGCTCTCAAAGAACCCGAAGCAGGCGTTGACCACGTCGGCGTCGACGTCCCCGAGCACACTGCCGCGACCCTTGATATACGCGGGCCAACCCTTGATACCCAACTGCCGGGCGGCCTGCTTGGCATTGTTCGACAACATCCAGGCTCCACCGAGCCGACCGATGGCCGGGGCGACATGCCGGGCGAAGTCCACCAACTCCAAGATCGGTCGATCCGGGCTGCGCTGCAGGTATGTACTCATGAGTGGTCCTTCCACCAGTCCGCACGGATGACTCCGTCGGCGACGAGTTCGGCTGGCCCGGCCAGGTGGACCCGGTCGCCGGGGCGTCGCGCTACCACCAGAGTGCCACCTGGCACCTCCACCCGAATGTCGCTGTCCACCGGAAGCCCCAGACGCTCAGCCGCCACCACCCCCGCAGCGCACGCGCCGGTGCCACACGACAACGTCTCTGCCGAGCCTCGTTCGTGGACTCGCATCCGGATGTGCGCCGGTCCCCCCGCAACTGACGCAAGCACCTGGACGAACTCCACGTTGACGCCATCGGGATACATCGACGCCGGGCCGACCTCAGGTTCTGGAAGTCGCGTCGGCAGGGCTTCCAGGTCGTCCACGATCACAACTGCGTGTGGATTGGGCATTCCCAGTCCTCGACCGGACCAGCAAGCTCCGGCCAGGGTGACGGTCACGACCCCGTGGTAGCCCTCTCGGGTCACCGCGCCCATGTCGACCCCGATGTCCCCGCCGGCCCCGACCTCAACTCGTCGCACCCCGCCTCGGGTCAGAATCTCATGACTCCCCGGCGAAGCCAAGCCGCTGTCCACAAGGAAGCGCGCGAAGACCCGGATGCCGTTGCCACACATCAGGGCCAGCGAGCCATCGGCGTTGCGGTAGTCCATGAACCATTCGGGTGCACCTCTGCCGTGGGCAGCCCCCTCCTGGGTCCGCTCACTGCGGACGACCCGCAGCACACCGTCTGCGCCGATGCCGAAGTGGCGGTCACATACTGCCTTGACCTGTTCGGTCCCGATATCCAGCAGGCCATCGGGGTCGGGCAGGAGTACGAAATCGTTGCCGGTGCCGTGACCCTTGCTGAACGGGATCCCGTCTGCGCTCATGACCGGTCCCGTCGTAACCACGCCTTGACCTCATCCGAGTCGGCACCCATCCCGGCCGGCGGCGTCCGGTACCGAGCAGGAGTGCTCGACAACCGGATCGGGTCACTCGTGGTGGACGCACCGTCCCCGCCCCCTCCACCGTCCGACTCATAGGTTGAGGTCGGCTCCAATCCGAGCGATGCGGCAAGGTCGAAGGCGGCACGGATGTCGTTGATCGGCCCGCATGGCACCCCTGCCGCGGTGAGTAGTCCCTGCCACTCGTCGGCGTCGCGGTCTGCGAGCGCAGGGGTCAGTTCGGCGATCAGTTCAACGCGGTTGCGGACCCGCGCGGCGTTGGTGTCAAATCTCTCGTCCGACGCCAACCCGGGTCTGCCCACGACTTGGCAGAGTCGGCCGAACTGACCGTCATTGCCGACCGCCAGCACCAGCGGCCGATCCCTGGTCGGGACCGGCTGATAGGGCGCGATCGAGGTGTGGGCGTTGCCGGTCGCCACCGGCAATACCCCGCCGGTGACATATGCAGAGGCGTGATTCACCAGCGAAGACAGCAATGACGTGAGCAGGTCCACCTCCACCAATTGCCCCACGCCGGTCTGGTCTCGGTGTCGGAGGGCCGCGAGGATGCCGATGTCGGCATGCAAGCCGGTGATGACGTCCACGATCGCCACCCCCACCTTCGTCGGACTGCCCGGCTCGCCCGTCATCGACATCAGGCCGCCCACAGCCTGGGCAAGCAGGTCGTAGCCCGGCAGGGCCGCGCCGACCCCGGAACCGAATCCCGAGATGGCGCAGTAGACGAGCTCCGGCCGATGCTCCGACAACTGCTCGAACCCGAGCCCCCACCGTTCCATCGTGCCCGGCCGCAGATTGTGCACGACGACGTCGGCCCGATCCGCGAGTTCCCGCGCCAACCACCGATCTTCGTCGTCCTTCATGTCCAGCGCCACGCTGCGCTTGTTGCGATTCACCGACTGGAAGTACGTCGCCTGGCCATCGGGGGTATAGGGAGGGCCCCAGGCGCGCGTGTCATCACCCGCCGGGGGTCGCTCCACTTTGATGACGTCAGCTCCGAAATCTGCCAACAGCATGGTGGCGTACGGCCCGGCCAGCACACGGGTGAAGTCCGCGACCAGGATTCCCTCGAGAGCGCCTGACATGGGGCAAGCCTAGTCGTCACTCTGGCCGGAGGGACTTTTCGGGCGCTGCCGGTCGCTCCGGACGCCTGCCGTCTGCGCGAGTGCCACCGTCATCGTCAGCAGCCGTGGGTCGGCCGCATCGAGCCACCTGACCGACTTATCGCGACGGAACCATGACACTTGTCGGCGCGCGAACTTGCGGGTCGCGGTCACCGTGTCCGCAACGGCCTGTGACAGATCACCGCGGCCGGCGAGGAAATCGAGGACCTGGCGATACCCGAGGGCGCGCGACGCTGTGGGGCTCCCCGCGAGACCTTCAAGAGACTCAACCTCACCGACAAGACCGCGCTCGAACATGGCATCCGCTCGATCCGCGAGCCGCGCGTTCAGCACGGCACGAGGCACCTCCAAACCGATGGTCAGCGCCGCCAGCACCGGCCGAGGCGCCGGCAGAGTGGCCCGAAATGGACCACCCGACATCAGCCCTACCTCGAGGGCTCGGATCACCCGCCGCGCGTTGCTGGGCAGGATCGCTGCTGCAGCCGCCGGATCGATGGCGGCGAGTCGCGCATGCAAGGCCTCCGACCCGAGCCGGTCACACTCCTGCTGTAACTCGAGGCGCAGTTGCGGATTGGTGCCAGGGAACTGCAGATCATCAATGACCGCACGTAGGTATAGCCCCGAGCCCCCGACCAAGATGGGCAGTCTGCCCCGGGCTGCTGTCTCGGCGATGGCCGCGCGCGCCAACTTTTGATACTCCGCCACGTTCGCTGCCCGGTCGACATTCCAGATATCGAGCAAGTGATGAGGGACGCCTCGCCGCTCAACCTGGTTCAGTTTGGCAGTGCCGATATCCATCCCGCGGTACAACTGCATCGAGTCGGCGTTGATGACCTCTCCGTCCAGCGCCTGAGCCAGACCCACTCCGAGTTCAGACTTGCCGGTGCCGGTGGCGCCGACGACGGCAACGACGTCAACGGTCACTGCGGCGGCGGCGACTTCGTCCGGAGTGGCATTCCCAGGTTGACCGGGGCCGTCACCGAGATCGTTGACTGGCTCGATCCCCCACAGGTCGTCGACCGCGCTGGCCGCCGCCAGACCAGTCCAACGTCGGAATCTGCCACCAGATGGTGCGGGGCGGCGTGGGTAACAGTGGCGGTCAGCAGGTCTCCCGGAGCGAACTGCCCGGCCGCCGGATTGAGGTGGACGAGCCGGTTGTCCGCGGACCGTCCAGAGATTCGGTCGGCGGCCGCATCCTTACGACCATGCCCGGCATTCACCATCACTTCTACCTGCGTCCCCAGCAGTGTCCGGTTCTCAGCCCAGGCGACGTCGTCGGCTACCTCGACCAGCCGCAGGTACCGCTCCGACACCACCTCGGCGGGGACTTGCTCGGCCATCGTGGCTGCCGGTGTGCCGGGGCGCTTGGAGTACTGGAATGTGTAGGCACCGGCGAATCGCGCTTCCCGGACCACGTCGAGGGTGTCGACGAAATCCTGTTCGGTCTCACCGGGGAATCCAACGATGATGTCGGTGGTGATGGCCGCTGCCGGCAGGCTCGAGCGCACCCGCTCGATGATGTTCAGAAAGCGGTCGCGACGGTAGCTGCGGCGCATTCGACGCAGCACCGAGTCGCTGCCCGATTGCAGTGGCATGTGCAGGTGCGGCATAACGTTGTCGGTCTCAGCCATCGCCGCGATGACATCGTCGGAGAAGTCCCTCGGATGCGGGCTGGTGAATCGTACCCGCCGCAATCCGTCAATCCGACCGCACGCGCGCAGCAGTTCCGCGAAAGCGCTTGGCTCACCGAAGTCACTGCCATAGGCGTTGACGTTCTGGCCCAGCAATGTGACCTCCACGACCCCATCGTCGACCAACGCCTCGATCTCGGTCAGGATCTCTGGCGGCCGACGGTCGCGTTCCTTGCCGCGCAGCGCTGGCACGATGCAGAAGGTGCAGGTGTTGTTGCAGCCGACACTGATCGACACCCAGGCCGCATGGTCAGCATCGCGGCGACTCGGCAAGGTGGACGGAAATACTTCCAGGGCTTCGAGGATTTCCAGCTGTGCTTCCTCCGCGATCCGCGCCCGCTCGAGCAGGACCGGCAGGCTGCCGATGTTGTGAGTCCCGAACACAACATCCACCCAAGGGGCGCGCCTCAAGATCTCGCTGCGATCCTTCTGTGCCAGGCAGCCCCCCACTGCGATCTGGGCGCCCGGATGCGCCAGTTTCCAGGGGCGCAAATGGCCAAGGTTGC
>JAUPKM010000114.1 GCA_030837445.1 Actinomycetota bacterium | reverse complement strand
TCGGTGGCTATGGTCACCCAGACCACATCCAGGCCCACCGGGTAGCAACCTATGCGGCGGCGCTCGCGGCGGCACCCTCCTTTCGACCCGACCTCGGCACCGAGTGGGTCATCGACAAGACTTACTGGACTGCCTTCCCGCGGAGCGTCATCGCGGCCGGTATCGAGGCGATGCGCGAGTCAGGTCTGGCCAACGACTTCACCGAGATGGACGTCGACGCTGCGCCCTTCGCCTGTGACGATGAGTTGATCACGGCTGAGATCGATGCCGCCGACCGACTCGAACAGAAGATGGCTGCGATGCGTGCTCACGCTTCCCAGATCGATGTCGAGGGCCCATTCTTCGCCCTTTCCAACAACTTGGGTTCTCGGGCGATGGGCGTCGAGTACTTCAGATTGGTCGCAGGCGATGGGGCACCCGGACCCGGCGGCAGGGAGGACGACCTGTTCGCGGGCATCGCCTGAGTAGGGTCTGGCGTGTGAGTGACGGCGAGATAGACCCGGCGCAGTTTCGTCACGTCCTGGCCCGCTACGCCACCGGTGTGGTTGTCGTGTCGACCTGTGTCGATGGTGTCGACCACGCGATGACGGCGAACTCCTTCACGTCGGTCTCGTTGGCTCCTGCCCTGGTGCTGGTCTGCGTGGACCGCGGTTCCCGCTTTCACGAGGCTGTCACCGCCGCCACTCGCTGGGCAGTCAGCATCCTGTCTGCCGATTCGGAGCCCCAAGCGGCCTGGTTTGCCCAACGGGGCCGGCCGCTGGCCGGACAATTCGCCGGAGTCGCCAGCACGCGTGGCCCAACAAGCGGAGCCCTGCTCGTCTCAGGCGCCCTCGCCCATCTCGAATGTCGGACCCATGCAGCGTTCCCGGGCGGTGACCACGACATTCTGGTCGGGCGGGTCGAGTCCCTGTCGCCGGCCGACGATCGCGAGCCGCTGCTCTACTACCGGCATCACTTCCGCCAGCTCGGCGCCGGGCAGTAGCCGCTGCAGCAGCAGCGACCGCAGTCAAACGCCTTCGAACCGAGCTCAGTCCTCAGCGCCGGGAAGGTGGTCGGTGACATCCCGATAGTCCGCGCTGCCAGGCAACTCCGCCGGCGCGTAGACAAGTTGGACAACGCCGGTCGGGAAGACGGCAGAGCGCAGCAACTGCAAGGGCTGAATGGGCGCGGCCGGGTCGAACAGATGCTCTCCGCGGCCAGCCGCAACTGGGTGTACCAGCAGCCTCAACTCGTCGATCAGCCCTGCCGCCAGCAGCTGTCGAACCACCGACAGCGAGCCTGCGACCAACACCTTGCCCAAGCTCTGGTCCGCCCGCAGTTGCGCAACCGTCGCGACGATGTCGTTGCTCCGCTCCGCGTTGCGCCAGCCCAGGTCCTGCGACCCGCGTGTGGCGACGATCTTGCGCAGGTCGCCGAGCTCGGCTGCGAAGGTGGCGTCCTCCCCGCCGTCGGCCTCCCGCTCCGGCCAGGCGCCCGCGAAGCTGTCGTAGGTGACGCGTCCGAGGACGAGCACGTCTGTGTCTGCGTAGTCCTGTCCCACGGCTTTCCCCATGGCCTCGTCGAAGTAGGGGAAGTGCCAGTCAGGATCGATCTCGGCAACGCCATCGAGCGAGATGAACAGGGTCGAAAGGACAGTGGTCATCGGTGACTCCCGAATCTGCGAGGCGGTGGAGACCACGAGGCTACGCGGGGCGGGGAAATCCCGCCGCGTGGCGTCCCGGCGCCGGCCGGTCCAGCGCCTACCATCGAGAACAATCGTCGTGGTCACGGCCGGTTTGCAGTTGCGTGCGCGATCAGCGTCGAGACCATTCTCGCGCGGAGGTCCAGTGAGTCAGCAAGTCGATGATCGTCCGGTGACGCCGGCGCGACCGCCTGAGCCGGGGCGGACCGCCGTCGCCTTCCTGAAGAAAGTCATGTCCCGCCTCCGGGCGCTGCTGGTGGTCGTGTTCGACGTGATCCGTGAGTGGGCCGTCCGCGGGGCAAAAGCGGGTTGGCAGGCGCTTCGGACAGGTGCTCCCAAGCTTGTAGCTTCCGTTCGACGGCATCCTAGGCGCGCCGTCGTAGCAGTTGCGGCGTTAGCCGCCGGCTATCTGCTGTCGGTTGCGGTGGGGTCCGACTCGACACCGGCCGGCACCACCGTGATGGGCGTGGATGTCGGTTCTCTCAGCCGGCAGGAGGCGCAGAGTCGACTCAGCTCGGAGTGGCAACGGATCTCGGGTGAACAGATAGCGGTGGAGGCTGCTGGCACTCAGGCGATGCTGCCCCGGAGTCTGGTCAATCTGAACGTCGAGGCGACGGTCGATCGGGCGAGCACAAACCGTTGGTTGCCGTGGGACTTGCCTCGGGCCATCTTTGGCGGCGGCGAAGTCGCTGCCATCGGAACTGTGGACAACGCCCCGATGGCAGCGGCGTTGGAGGATCTCCAATTGCGCAGCGAACAGACCCTCGCCGAACCCGCGGTGGTCTTCGACGGGACAAATCCGGTAGTCCGGCCCGGGCGCCCCGGCGCCGAGATCGACCAGGAGTCGGCAGCCGTCGCAGTCAGGGACGCAGTGTTGTCCGGGCAGGAGTCGGTGCAGTTGCAGACCACACCGGTGGCACCCACGATGGCGGATGACACCGCCGCAGATATCGCGGCGAATGAGGCGAAACAGGCCGTCTCCGGGCCGGTCGTGTTCCGGGTCGGCGACAACACGCTGACTGCATCGCCAGCAGATATCGCGGCGGTCCTGTCCTATCAGGCCACCGACGAGCAACTCGTGGCTCAGGTCGACGGCACCGCATTGTTGGAGCGGATCGGCAATCAGTTGCCCGGCTTGCAGCCGACCAAGGACGCTGAGTACACAGTGGTCGACGGCAACCCCCAGATGACCCCGTCGCAGGATGGACGCAGGATCGCGCCGGAGCAGATCGGCCGCGGGCTGATCGATGTGCTGGCCAAGTCCGGCGACGAGCGAAGCGTCACGGTCGACCTGACGGAACTCAAACCGGACTACTCGGCCAGCCAGGCGCCAGGGGTGAGCACACCGGACATGCTGGCCTCCTTTACCCAGAAGTTCGAGCCGGCCGAGTACCGCACAATCAACATTGGTGGTGCCTCCAAACGGATCGACGGCAAGGTGCTGCAGCCGGGCGAAGTCTTCTCGATGAACGACACCGTCGGGGAGCGGACCGAGGAGAACGGCTTCACGAAGGGCCTCGTCGTCGGTGAGGGCTCACAACTCGTACCGTCGATGGGCGGCGGTGTCTCGACCGCGACAACAGCTATCTGGACCGCCGCTTTCTTCGCCGGCCTGGAGCGAGTTGAGCAGGAGGCGCACACCCTGTACATACCTCGCTACACGCCTGGACTGGAGGCGACCGTGGTCTGGGACAGGCTTGACCTGAAATTCCGGAACGACACGGATCAGCCCATCCTGATTCGCTCTTCGATGACCGACGACTCCATCAACGTCACCATCTACGGGACCAAGAGGTTCGACCGGATCGAATCGAAGATCTCCGATTCCCGGTTCCGAGGAACCTCGGCGACGTGCCGGTCGGCTTCTGGTGGACCGTTCGATGTCTCAGTGGATCGGATCTTCATCAAGGACGGCGTGCCAGTCAACAGCCAGAACTTCGTCACGCACTATGTTGCATCGCTGGGTGTGAAGTGCGACTGAGCTGTGGTGCTACTTCCCTTGCCCGGGCATAGACTCCCGGTGTCAACGCAGCGGGGTGGTCTGCCACGATGGCTGTCATCGCCCGCCCCTTCAAATATGAGGAGTTCAAGGTGACCTACGTCATCGCCGAGGGATGTGTCGACCTCAAAGATAAGGCCTGCATCGAAGAGTGCCCGGTGGATTGCATCTACGAGGGCGAGCGGATGCTCTACATCCAGCCTGATGAGTGCGTCGACTGCGGCGCCTGCGAGCCGGTCTGCCCGGTCGAAGCCATCTTCTACGAGGACGATGTGCCGGAGGAGTGGAAGGACTACACGGCCGCGAATGCTGAGTTCTTCGATGACCTCGGCTCCCCTGGTGGTGCCGCGAAACTCGGCTTGATCCCGAAGGACGTGCCGCTGGTAGTGGCATTGCCGCCCCAGGAGCACGACGAGTAGCGTGCAGCTACCCGATTTCCCCTGGGACTCGCTCGGACAGGCCCGCCGGACAGCGCAACAACACCCGGCCGGGATCGTCGATCTGAGCGTCGGTACGCCGGTCGACCCCTCCCCAGCCATCGTGACTGACGCCTTGACCGCGTCAGCTGATGCGCCTGGGTACCCGACGACGCAGGGCACCCACGAGTTGCGGGAGGCCATCCGGGGTTGGCTGTCCCGTAACCGATCCGTCGAGTTGGCGACCACTGACATCCTGCCCGTGCTGGGCACGAAGGAGTTGGTGGCCTGGTTGCCGACACTTCTCGGGTTGGGTGCCGGCGCGGCGGTCGGTTACCCGGAACTGGCGTATCCGACCTATCAGATCGGCGCGCTGATTGCCGGCGCGAGGCCGGTCCCGACTGACTCGACGGTCTCCTGGGGTCCTGCCGCCCCGGCACTGCTCTGGCTGAATTCGCCGGCCAACCCGAACGGGCGGGTGTTGGGTACCGAGCACCTCGCCAAGGTGGTCGACTGGGCTCGCGCAAGGGGGACGATCGTCGTATCCGACGAGTGCTACGCCGGCCTGTCCTGGCAGGGGCCAGATCCGTCGCTGCTGGATCCGAGAGTGTGCGGTGGGGACCATTCCGGACTGCTGGTCGTGCACTCGCTGTCCAAACGGTCAAATATGGCCGGCTACCGATTCGGATTCGTCGGCGGAGATTCGGCGATCGTTGGACGGCTGTTGGAGGTCCGCAAACATGCGGGAATGATGGTGCCGACACCGATTCAGGCCGCGGCGACCGCTGCCTACGGCGACGATCGACACGCCCAGGAACAGCGGGAGCGCTACCGTCGCCGGCGTGAGTTGCTGCTCGCCGGGTTGGCGGCCGGTGGATTCAGAGTGGATGAGTCTGACGGGGGCCTCTACCTCTGGGTGACAGAGGGTCGACGATGCCGCGAGACGGTGACCCGGTTGGCGGAGCGGGGGATACTGGTGGCCCCCGGCGACTTCTACGGACCGGCCGGCGCTGAACATGTCCGAATCGCCCTGACTGCCCCGGATGACCGGGTGGAGATGGCGGCCTCCCGGATCGCCGCAATGGCGGACCGGTAGCCGACCCGGGGGTGACCGAGGGGTTTCCGGATGCCGCCGCATTCCGGTCCGACGGGTGCTGGCGCTACGGTGCAGTCATGAGCGAAGTAAGCCTGACGCACCCCAGTGGCACCATCGAGCTACCTGTCGTCCGGTCGACCCAAGGGGAGTCGGGCCTGGACGTGTCGTCGCTGCTGCGAAGCACCGGCGACGTCGCGTTGGATCACGGTTTCATCAACACCGCCGCCTGCACCTCCGCCATCACCTACATCGATGGGGACCGGGGAATTCTGCGCTATCGGGGCTACCCGATCGAACAGCTGGCTGCGAAGTCCACCTTCCTGGAGACCTCGTTCCTGCTGATCTACGGCGAGTTGCCGACGGCCAAGGAGTTGGCCGCCTTCAGCGAGCGGATCCGAATCCACACCATGCTGCACGAGGACTTGAAGCGGTTCTTCGCAGGCTTCCCCTCCGACGCCCACCCGATGCCAGTGTTGTCCAGCGCAGTCAGCGCCCTGTCGACCTTCTACCAGGACTCGTTGGACCCGTTTGACCCCGAACAGGTGGAGATCTCCACCATTCGGCTGTTGGCAAAAGTCCCCACGATCGCCGCCTACGCCCATCGCACCGCGCTCGGCCAGCCCCTTCTCTACCCGGACAACTCGCTCGGTCTGGTGGAGAACTTCCTCCGGATGACCTTTGGTTGGCCGGCCGAACCCTATGTCGTGGACCCTGTCCTGGCACGGGCCTTGGACATGCTGCTGGTACTGCATGCCGACCATGAGCAGAACTGCTCCACCTCGACCGTCCGGCTGGTCGGCTCGTCCCATGCCAACCTCTTCGCCAGTGTGAGCGCGGGGGTGAACGCCCTCTTCGGTCCCCTCCATGGCGGCGCCAACCAGGCCGTGCTGCAGATGCTGGAGGGAATTCAGGCCTCCGGTGCCGATGCCCGAACGTTCGTCAACCGAGTCAAGGCAAGGGAACCCGGCGTCAAACTGATGGGGTTCGGTCATCGGGTCTACAAGAACTACGATCCGCGCGCGGCCATCATCGCGGCCAAGGCGGACGAGGTGCTCGAGCACCTGAATGTGTCGGATCCATTGCTCGACATCGCACGGGACCTTGAGGCGATCGCGTTGGCGGATGACTTCTTCATCTCGCGGAAGCTCTACCCGAACGTGGATTTCTACACCGGACTGATCTACAAGGCGATGGGCTTCCCGGCGGACATGTTCACCGTATTGTTCGCTCTCGGTCGGCTGCCCGGCTGGATCGCGCAGTGGCGGGAGATGATTGCGGACCCGGCCACCAAGATCGGACGTCCCCGGCAGGTCTACATCGGTGCCACCGAACGAGACTGGCATCCTGCCGACCAGCGCTGACCGGGCTATTCTGACTGGCCAACCGGCCTGTTCTCGCTCTAACCCAGGAGGTGTTTCATGACCGTTTCGGACGGGACCGCAGTCGAGCCCGCTCGCCCGAAAGGAAAGGCCCTGATCTGGGTCGGTGTCGTAATGATGCTGGTCGGAGCTGTGATCGCCGGATTCTCGGGCTATCAGGCTGTGGCGGGTTCAGGTGTCATTGACACGATGACCGCGCCTACGATCGGTGTTCCCGGGACGGTGACACAGTCCCTGCAGCCCGGGCGCTACGTGGTCTACGAGGGCATCGGGTACACCAGCCAGTACGGCGGAAACCGAAGTGGTCGGTTGACGCCCTCGGACATCACCATCAGCGGTCCCGGCGGTCCGGTGCAGGTGGATTCCGTGTCGATGATGGAGACCGTGACTCGGGGGAACAACACCTACGTTGGTGTCGCCGCCTTCGATGCCAACAGTGCCGGTGACTACCGGATCACGATTGCCTCCGATTCCCCGGGTCAGGTAATCGTCGGCCCAGGGTTGGGTTCCTCCTTCGGGCGGGCATTCGGCTGGCTGCTCGCACTCGGATTCGGGGCATTGGTCGGCCTGGTGGGTCTTGTGCTGTTGATTGTCGGGGTCGTCAAGCGGTCCCGGAAGCCCCGGTCAGCGCCGACTGCCGTGGCCGGTTTCGGTGCCGCTGGGGTTGCACCGGCAGTCCCGGGCGCGGCGCCGGCCGTCGCGCCACCGGCACCGGCCGTCGCGCCGCCGGCCCCACCTGCTGCACCTACTGCCATTGCGGCCCCAGCCCCCGCGACCACTCCGCCGGCGGGCTGGTACCCGGCACCCGACGAGCCTGGTCGGCAACGATTCTGGGATGGCCAAGCCTGGACCGAGCATCGCGCCTGAGAGTCAGGGGTCGGCTGAGCTCAGTCGTTCACATGCAGATGTTCATTCAGTCCACCCCACGAACCGGTCCGGGGCAGCACCTCCAGCGCACCGGTGACGGAGTTCCGCCGGAACAGCAGGTTGTCGGCGCCCGACAATGCCGATCCCTTGAGCACCTCACCGTCGGGCATCGTGAGCTTGGAACCGGCGGTCACGTAGCAACCAGCCTCGACCACACAACCGTCTCCTAGGCTGATACCGATCCCCGCGTTGGCGCCTACCAGGCAACCGCGTCCGATCGAGATCACCTGGCTGCCGCCCCCGGACAGCGTGCCCATGATGCTGGCCCCACCGCCGATATCACTGCCATCGCCGACCACCACCCCGGCCGAGATCCGACCCTCGACCATAGACGCGCCCAGGGTCCCCGCGTTGAAGTTGCAGAACCCCTCGTGCATCACTGTGGTGCCGGCTGCCAGGTGGGCGCCGAGTCGCACCCGACCGGCGTCGGCGATCCGTACCCCTGATGGCACGACGTAGTCGAGCATCCGGGGGAATTTGTCCACCCCGAGCAGGTGCAGCCCACCGCCATGGGTCCGGGCCCGGAGTTGCGCCGCAGGGAGTTCCGGCACAGATACCGGCCCGAGGGTGGTCCAGGCGACGTTGGGGAGTAGCCCGAAGATGCCGTCGAGGTTGACGGTTCGGGGTGCGACCAGCCGATGTGACAGCAGGTGGAGGCGAAGGTAGACGTCGGCGGCGTCGACCGGCGGAGCGGATAAGTCGTCGATCGTGGTCACCAGGGTGGAACTACGGGTGTGGCGCACCGGATCGGTTCCGATGCCGGCGCCGAGGCTGGTGGTGTCGACCGGATTCTTGGTCAGTGAAGGTTGGGGATACCAGACGTCGAGCAGTTCCTCGCCCTGGAAGGTGGCCAGGCCGATACCAGCTGCTGGTGACTGCAGGAGTGTGTTCACGCAGGCTACGGTAGTCAGGTGACCGGCCCCAACGCCCTTGACCTCTCCCTTGACGTCGCGCAACTCACCATGGCCCTCATTGACATCCCGAGCGAGTCGCAGGCAGAAGCCCGGTTGGCGGACCTGGTGCAGCAAGCGCTGGACCCGTTGGGCCATCTGCTCGTCGACCGAATCGGTGACACAGTCGTAGCCCGAACCCACTGGGGCCGCGACGAGAGGGTGCTGCTCGGCGGCCACCTGGACACCGTTCCGGCCGCCGGCAACGACCGTGCCAGCTACGTAGTCGCCGGCGAGCCAGTTCCGCTGGTGGGCGTCGACGGGGTTGCGGAGGCACCCGCGGATCGCATCTACGGCCTCGGGGCCTGTGACATGAAGGGCGGGGTCGCGGTGGCCCTGAAATGTGCGCACGATCTGCGTGACACCATCCGGGACGTGACCTACGTGTTCTACTCCGGGGAGGAGATCGCCGCCGAACACAACGGCCTGGGTCATGTGGCGCGGTTGCGACCGGACCTGCTGGACGATGTTGACCTGGCGGTGTTGATGGAACCGTCCGGAGCCGGGGTCGAAGCGGGCTGCCAGGGGACGTTGCGGGTGGCGGTCACGGTTCGTGGCCGTCGCGCCCACAGCGCCCGGTCCTGGCTCGGAGAGAACGCCATCCACGCTGCCCACGAAATCCTCGACCGGCTGGCCCGCTACCAGCCGCGGACGGTGGCGATCGATGGCTTGGAGTACCGGGAGGGCCTCAACGCCGTGCTCGTGTCCGGCGGCTCCGCGACGAACGTGATCCCGGACGAGTGTCGGGTGACAGTCAACTACCGCTACGCGCCGGACCTGTCCCCGGACGACGCGCTGCAGCATGTTCAGCAGGTGTTCGGCGGTTTCGAGATCACTGTGTTGGACAACATCGGTGGGGCACCACCAGGGCTGGAGCACCCTGCTAGCCGGGAGTTCATCACCGCGACCGGAGCGGTACCGCGGCCAAAATTCGGCTGGACCGACGTTGCCCGGTTCGCCGCGCTGGGTGTGCCTGCGGTCAACTTCGGCCCTGGCTCGCCGACGCTAGCGCACACCCGTGAGGAGTTCGTGCCGGTCGCAGACCTGATCGACGTGTTCGAGGCACTCCGGCGATGGCTGGCGCCGGGATGACCGACCGAAGCCCGGGCGCTCCGGATTCGCCTGACCCCACGGTGCCGACCCAGTCGGCTGACTCGGCAACCCTGCCGCCGCTGGATGAGGCGATCGCATCATCTGACTGGCGACCTGAGGGGAGTTGGCGGGAGCCTGGCAGCGGGGCCCGGTTCCGCGGCCCCGCCGTCGCGCGGCGGCAGAAGGTCACCCGGACGACCTTCGACCAGCGGTTGCTCGACTCCCGGGGAGCGGCCGAGTGGGTCCACACCGACCCGTGGCGGGTGTTGCGAATCCAAGCCGAGTTTGTTGAGGGTTTCGGGGCGCTGGCCGACATCGGCCCCGCGATCGCCGTGTTCGGCAGCGCCCGCACTGCCAGCGACCACCCGGAATACCGCGCGGCTACGGAGTTGGCGCACGCCCTCGCCGACGACGGATTCGCGATCATCACCGGCGGCGGTCCCGGAGTCATGGAGGCCGCCAACCGGGGCGCCTGGGAGGCGGGCGGATTATCGATCGGGTTGGGAATCGAATTGCCGTTCGAACAGACCCTCAACCAGTATCTGGACCTCGGTATCAACTTCCGATACTTCTTCGTGCGCAAGACCTGCTTCGTCAAGTACTCCCAGGGTTTCGTCGTCTTTCCAGGCGGATTCGGCACGTTGGACGAGGTCTTCGAATCCCTCACGCTGGTTCAGACCCACAAGATCACATCCTTCCCAGTCGTGCTCCTCGGCACCGAGTACTGGCAGGGGCTACTCGACTGGCTTCGGTCGGCAGCTCTCGCCGAGGGCAAGATCGGCAGGTCGGATTTGGACCTGATCCATGTCACCGACGACATCGCGGAGGCAGCCTCGCTGATCCGCCGCGGGGTCTCAGGGACACTTCGATGAGCCGACTCAGGCCGAGAGCTGTATGCGTATTCTGCGCGGCCAGCGAAGCAATCGATGATCGGTACCGCGAGCTCGCCGCCCAGGTGGGTGCTGAGCTGGGGAGGCGGCGGCTCGAACTGGTCTCCGGTGGCGGTCGGGTGTCGTCGATGGGCGCCTTGGTAAGGGCCGCCCGACTGAACGGCTCCCGGACGGTTGGAGTAATCCCGTCCGCGCTGATGGGATGGGAAGTCGCCGACACCGAGTCCGATGAACTGGTCGTGACCGATGGGATGCGAGATCGAAAGGCGCAGATGGATCGTCGATCCGATGCCTTCCTGGTGCTGCCCGGAGGGATCGGGACGTTGGAGGAGTTCCTCGAGGCGTGGGTCGCGCGGAGTTTGGGACTACACCGCAAGCCCATCGTGGTGTTGGACCCGTGGCAGGATTTCGCTGCGCTGCGAGCCCTCCTGGAGCACCTTGTCGCGGCTGGCTTCACCTCGGCGGTGGTCGCCGCAGAGGTGCATTGGGCCACCACGCCCGCGGCGGCGCTGGATGTGATCGAGGCGGCCTGGCAGGCAGGTGAGGGGCGATCGGCCGCGCTTCCGGATCGCCCGGTGGGACGACCCGAGGTCGAATTGGAGCTGGAGGCGGACTGACCGGGTCGTGCTCGGCTAAGCCAGCCCGCGGACCGAGACCCGTGGCTGTGCGGTGCCCGCGATGGCGGCCACCATGTCGAGGGTCTGCCGGGTCTCTGCGACCTCATGCACCCGGAAGACCCGCGCACCCAGCCAGGCGCAGACGGCTGTGGCGGCCAACGTCCCCACCAGCCGCTCGCCGACCGGCCGGTCCAGCACTTCCCCGACGAAGTCCTTGTTGGACAGTGACATCAGCACCGGCCAGCCGGTCGCCACAAGATCCGGCGTTCCGCGGGTCACTATCAACGATTGCCTGGTGTTCTTGCCGAAGTCGTGGCCCGGATCGATCACGATCGAATCCCGCGGCACCCCGAGGTCGACCGCCCGCTCGGCCTCGGAGACCGTTCGGGCGATCGCATCGGCGACGACGTCGCTGTACCGGACCCGGTGTGGACGGGTACGAGGCTCGACCCCGCCGGCGTGTGTGCACACGAGGCCCAGCCGATACTCGGCGGCCACTTGGGCAACCTGGGGATCCCGGCCGCCCCAGGCATCATTGAGGATGTCGGCACCCTCAGTGGCCACCGCCCGGGCAACCTCGGACCGGTAGGTGTCGACGCTGATCACAAGGTCCGGGTACCGTTCCCGGGCCTTGGCGACGAAACCGGCGACCCTGCGAACCTCCTCGCTCGGCTCCACCTCCGTGCCCGGGGCAGCCTTGACCCCGCCGACGTCGACGATGTCGGCCCCCTCCGCCACAACCCGGTCAAGCCGGTCCAAGGCAGGTCCGTCATCCCAGGTGGCCCCCCGGTCGTAGAACGAGTCGGGGGTGCGGTTGATGATCGCCATCACCAACGTCGCGGAAGGCGGAAATGCTCGACTGCCGAACGTGAGCACAGGACTCCCTTTCGTGGCGTCGGTGATGGTGTCGCACGATCGTGGCACGATTGTGCACGAGCCGCGCGTGCAGACGCGGGTGGCCATTGAGGAGGACCATTCACTATGGGAGTCGTTTTTGCCCTTATCGGGCTGGCGGTCATTGGCGCCGGGGTGGTGATCCTGCTGAAGTTCACCGGTGCCGGTGAGGTGGCGGATCCAGTGCATGATCGGGCGGTGGCCGCCATGCCCACCGGGCCGATCGGATCCACCGACCTCCGGCGGGTGCGATTCCCGGTGGCCTTCCGCGGCTACCGGATGGACGACGTGGATGCGTTGCTGGACCGACTCGCGGAGCAGTTGGAGCCGCCTGCACAGGCGGCCGCGGAGCCCGGCCTCGGGCTGCCGGGTGCGGAACTAGCCGGGCCGGAATCGGGAGCACCCGCTGAGCTTGGTGCGCCGTGAAGAATCTGGTACTCGATGTGTTGGTGGACGCGGATGCCGCCACCGTGTTCCGGGCCTTCACTGATTGGCGCGCGCAAGGTCGATGGATGGTGGGCACGGACGTGCGTCCGGTGGTCGGCGACGGTCATGGCGTGGGCGCCCGACTGGAGGCCTGGTCAGGTCTGGGCCGCTTCGGATTCCTCGACACCATGGTGATCACCGAATGGGATGACGACCGACGGGTAGTCGTGGAACACACCGGCAACGTCGTCCGCGGCTCCGGCGTGATGGAGGTCTTCGGACTTCCCCACGGGCGCAGCCGGTTCGTCTGGTCGGAACACTTGCAGCCGCCGTTGGGGCAATTGGGACGGGTCGGTTGGCTGATCCTGCGGCCGGCGTTCGCGGCCGGAGTCGAGCACTCCCTGAAGCAGTTCGCGGCGCTGGTGGAAGCCGGCGAACTGGGGCGGAATTGAGCCCGGTCCGACATTGCTTCGCGGTTCGCATCCGCAGCGGGGGAACGATGGTGGATAATGGGTGAAATGCAGGGCGCCAGGCGCCGAGTTCGACACGGAAGGGGACCGCTATGGCGGCTATGAAGCCGCGGACGGGCGATGGCCCGCTCGAGGTCACCAAGGAGGGTCGCGGCATCGTCATGAGGGTGCCACTGGAGGGCGGTGGACGTCTCGTCGTCGAGATGACCCCGGAGGAGGCCAAGGCGCTGAGTGAGCAGCTGAGCACCGTCTCCTGAGTCTTCACTGAATCGATCCCGCACGGCCCCCGGCTGCAGTTTGCCGGGGGCCGTGTCGCGTCGACCGGCGTCGCAGTGTGGACCACTACCGTGAAGGCATGAACCCCGACACCATCCCGTTGAGAGCGCTGGACGTAGTCGCCATCGGTGACGATCCCTGGACCACGGCGGCACCTGTGGTGGTCATCGGCGGATCGGCGGCGGACCGGGCTGAGGTTGCCGGTGAGGCCGCTGCCCGGCTGGGTGTTGACATTCCTCGGCTGCTCGCGCGGCGGGAGGCGGGATCGGCCGCCGGTGACGTGACGGTGGTGGACCTTGATTTGGACGATCGGGAAAGCCTGGTCTGGCTCGGACTCGGAGACCGGTCGCCCGCCGACACCCGCCGGGC
>JAUPKM010000113.1 GCA_030837445.1 Actinomycetota bacterium | reverse complement strand
GGGTGGATCGACATGTCCGCCACCGGCAATCTCGTCTACCGGAAGCCGCAGTTGGGGGGCAAGCCGCTCGGGGTCGTTTCGGCCGGCATCGACAGTTCCGACAATTGGCGCGCCAACCAGGCGTATATGGCAACGCTGTCCCGCAATTCGTTTCACGTGACCGTGCCGAATGCCAGCCACGTGGTGATGGCAACGCACCCGGGTTCGGTAATCAGGGCCGTGAATCGGGTCCGCACCTCAGTCCGACACCAGCGACCGATGCCGGGCTGTAACGCACCGTCGCCGACCTTCTGGTCACAGGTCGGGGCCTACTGCGGGTCCTAAGGCTTGGGCTGCTCGCCGCCGACGGCCATCCCGGGCTTAGCCAGGACCTGGAACGAGTCCCGCTTGTAGGACTTCAGGAAGCGGTCGCAGCCTTCCTGGATGTTCGGGTCGAGCTTGTGGCATACCGGCGCACCGTTGGCATCGTGGGTGAAGTAGAAACCGGCCACCCACCAGTCGTTCATGTCCAGCACCATCGCGCGCGCGACACCCGCCCGCACCAAGGTGTCGGCCATCGATTCCGCTGACAGCCCTGGAGATCCGACGTAGACGACGCTGCCATCTTCGCGCTGGCCGATCGCCGAACGCCAGGCGAGGTTCTCGCCATGTGTCGTCGCCCCCCAACTGAAGCCGTCGGAGGCCTTTGATACGCCACCGTCGAGCAGTAGGTGCAGGTTCTGTCGCACGACCGCGACCTCCGGGGTCATGGTGAAGTCACGCCCCCATTCACCGACCTTGATGCTGCCGTCCTTGTAGATAACCGTCGACGCGATACCCTCCTGCAGCGGCGCGACCTCGGTGCCGTTGTAGTAGTAGCCGCCGCCCGTATCCTGCAGCCGGAAGGCGCCGTTGAAGTTGGCCAGCACCCGACTCCACTCACTCTGGGGTAGGGCGCCCTCAGTCGGCGACTCGCCGCCCGGCTCCTGATAGCCCGGGATCATCGTGAAATCCGCGAGCTTCGGATCGAACCACATCAGGCTGGCGAACTGACTTGTGTAGACATCATCCGGTCGGATCCGGGTGGCATAGACGGCCGGTACCCCGTCGACGCTGGACGCCACCGGCTGCCACACGCCCTCCCCAGCGACTGTCTCAGCGGCCGGCGACGTCATATTGGCTGGCGGGTTCAGGTGAGGCGGTGCCGACGCAGAGCCGTCGGGTACCGCATTCGCTGCGGATTGGCCCTCGAGTTCAGCCGAGATCTCCGGAGCTCCGCCAGCCTCGACGGTGTCGATATTGCCGTAGTAGAAGTCCTCTGCGACCGCGACGACTCCGCCGAGCCCGTGGTCGCGGGCCCAGGTGGCGGCGATGACAGTTGCCGGCTCACCTTCGGAGTTCGCGAAATACCCGCCCAGGGAGTAACCGAAGGCAAAGATGCCCATTCCCACGACGGTTGCGGCCGCGGTGGCGACCAAGCGGCCACGCCGGGTCGGTCGCAACTGGCCGTCGGGACCCTCGCCGTCAGGCAGGGTCGCAGTCTGCACTGGATCGGTGATCATCGTCATCTGTGCTGGTTCGCCCCTCATGGTCGTGCTGCAGAATCGCCAACCGGCCCGAGCCATGTGGCCCGAGCCGATTTCTGCCTCCATTGTCGCATGGGAGGGCCCGTGGTTCTGGTAGGTGCCCGGCACGTGTGAGGGGTTGCGGCGAGAAAACTCCCGCCACAACCCCTCACACGTGCTTGCCGTCTCGACTGCTGGCGGCCCTAAGCCGTGGTTCGCCAGCGACCGGCTGGTGCCGCGGTCAGACTGCCCCGACTGGCGCGGACGGGTCCGGACCGTACTGGTTGTCGCCTGGCTGGCTCGGCTGGATCCACCAGACGAACAGCATGATGATCGGGCCGATGCAGCAGAGGAAGTAGAGCAACAGCCACCATGCCGTCGCCCCGCGGTCGTGCAACCGACGCGCTGCGACGGCAAGGATCGGTAGTAGCGTGGCCAGCCACCAGAGGGACGTGAGAATTCCGACGCTGCTGGTGTAGGTAGTGATTGTTGCGCCGTTGGACAGCTCGGTGGTGGAGGTGTCTCCGCCCATCGTGAGACCGAGCAGGTTGTCCACCAGGGCCGCGACAACCGCGACAATCCAGACGAACAGCATGAACCACCAGAACTCGCTTCGTCGAGCCCGACCACTGAAGGTCACGTACTTCTTGAAACAGGTAGAGATTGCCTCGCCGAATCCCATGGCTACCTCGCTTTGTGAGTGTGTGTCGACGCCACAGTGAGTGGGCCGGATGTGTGGTCCACCTGGCGGCGGTCCGGTGAAAGTCTGGCAGACCCGTCGCAGCGATTTGTCCGGTTTCGGCGCTTTCCCTTGATTTCAGACACATATGGCTGAGTTCGGCGCCGCGACAGCAGGCCGCTACTCCGTCCGGTCAGGCCGCTACTCCGTCCGGCCAGGGGGCGGCGGTGGCTGGTCAGGGGGCGGCGTCGGCCGGGCGGGCGGATTCCCGTACGGCCCGCCGGTCGGGGGTCCGCCGTACTGGGTGTGCGCGGGGCCGGCGAGCGGCGCTGCCGGCCACGGCTGCGGTGCGGGGCCGGCCGGGTAGGTCCCGCTGTCGTCGCCAGCGGAGCCGGGAACCGGTCCGTACTTGTTCGGCTCGCGCTTGCTGGGCAGGATCCAGAAGGCGAAGATGAGGACCAGCTGCGGGATCAGCAGACAGCAGGAGATCAATAGGATCAACTGCCACCAGCCTGAGACGCCCCGGTCGTGCAGTCTTCTGGAGCCGACCGCGAGCATCGGCAGCAGGAATGCAAGTTGCACCAGGGTGCTCAGCCAGAGAACACCGAAACTGAGGGTGTAGAGACCTTCGCCGACCGTGATGGATTGGCTCGGTGCGAGGGGTGTCTGCAGGTCGAGCAGTGTGTCGGCCAGCAGTGCCGCTGCGCTGACAATGGCCCAGAGCAGCACGAACCACCAGAATTCGGCTCGCGCGGCCCGGCCGGAGAAAGTCACGTACTTGCGAAAGCAGGTGCCAATGGCTTGTCCGAATCCCATGGCTTTCCTTTCCCCATCGACTAGCTATCGGTTGCGGGCGCCTGCCGACACTCCCTGACACCCGACCATAGGGCAGCCGGAGCCGGCCGACCACGTTGTTAGGGTCAGCCCATGGCGAGTTCACGAAACCGCCCAGCCACTCGCGCCCGGGTCATCAGTGCCGCGGTTGAGGTGTTTGCCGAGCGCGGGTACGCGGGGGCCTCGATCGAGTCGATTGCGCAGGCCTCGGGGATGACGATCGGGGCGCTCTACTCGAACTTCTCCGGCAAGAAGGAGCTGTTCCTGCATGCGCTCCGGGCCAGTGTCGGACGGCAGGAGAGTGAGGTCGGAGCTGCGGTCGCCACGGGATCGGACAGTTCCGCCGAGCAGCGGCTGATCGACGACGGCATCCGGTATATGCGCGGCGTGGAGCGGGATCCGGCCGGGTTCCGACTGCTGCTGTGGTCGTTGCTGCAGGCTCAGACCGATGACGACGTGCGGGAAGTTGTCATCGAGGTGCTTCGCGAACAGCGCGCCGTGCAGGAGTCGATCCTGGCCGACCTTGCGGCTGAGCGTGGCGACCTCGTGGTGTCGCCCAGGGATGGCGCGGCGGCGCTGAGCGCGATGGCGATCGGCTTCGAGGTGCAGCGGATGGTGGATCCTCGAAAGGTATCCAAGGCCGAAGGTGTCCGCCTGTTGCAGGCCTACGTGGCGAGCCTGCCCGCGGACTAGTCGTGCCTTCTTCGGCCACCCTTACTCCGCCCTCCCTGTTCGTCAGCGGGGTAGGCGGGTGAGGGTCACCTCGACCCCCAGGGCCTCCGACTGACCGCCGGCGTAGATCCCCTTCAGCGGCGGCACGTCGGCGTAGTCGCGTCCCCGCGCAACCACAACGTGCCCCTCACTGACGGTTCGCCCGTTCGTAGGGTCGAGCGCGTGCCACGCGCCGTCCCAGACCTCCACCCACGCGTGGGACTCGCCAGTGACAGTGTCGCCGACCTGGCCACTTCCGTTGTAGAGATAACCGGACACATATCGCGCCGGAATCCCCAGCGGTCGCAGCAGCGACAGGGTGACGTGGCTGAAATCCTGACAGACGCCCTGGCCGGCAGACCAGGCCTGCGCCGCCGTGGTGAACACGTTCGTGGACCCCGGGGTGTACCGCAGGTGCAACTCCACTGCGTCCACGGCCGCGTGGATCGCCTCGGCAGGGGTGCCGCAGCCGCTGAGGGTGGCCATCAGCGCTGCTCGAGCCGGGTCCTCGCGGGCGTCGTCGACGTACTGGCTCGGCCGCAGGAACTCGCACCACCGGTCACGGACAGCGTCCGTGGCCAGATCCTCCCAAGTCGACGAAGCGGCGGGAGGCGTGGTTCCGCTGGTCTCGACGACCGAGACCGAGGTGATATCGAGCAGGGTATGGGCCTCGTGCAGGTCGAAGGCTTCCACGGTGGTGCCCCAGTAGTCGGTGTAGGCCTGCACCCGCGCGGTAGGCGTGGTCCGGAGTTCGTGGCCGATGAGTAGCTGGCCGCCACCGTCAGCCGGGGTCATCCGGGCCTCATTGAAGGACACCGAAACGGGCTTTGAGTAGCGCAATCCTGTGTGGTGGGAAACCTTCAACCGCCAGCTCATCAGTTGCTCCAGACCGTCGTGCCGACTTGTCGGAAGAAGGCCTCGGACACTTCCAGGCCAGCCTGCGAGGCCCGCAGCAACCCATTCTCGGCCATCTCGTCTACGGTCGCGGGCGCAGGCGAAGAGGACGAGAACTCCAGCTCACTGCGGAGCAGACCGACGGTGCGCAGCAGTCTGCCGGAGGTGTCCAGCGATCCCTGGCTTTCCAACGCCCGGACTGTGTCCTCGGCTATCCGGGAGGACCCCAGCATCGACCGCGGGAACAGCGGATCGAGCACCAGGAATCCCCTCACCTGCTCACCGCTCATCGGATTACGGCCGCGCAGGAAGGCGTGCAGTGCGCCAGTGGCCCGGAGCATGGCGACCGGCCCGGACTCCGGCCACATGGCGTCATGGTGCATGGTCAGCAGCCGGGCGGTCATATCGATTCGTTCCAGGCTGCGACCCAGCCGAAGGAACAGGTAGCCCTCATCACGTGGACTGGTCCAGTCGATCACACCGTGCACCACCGCCAACCGTTCCAGCACCCCGTAGAGAAGCACGCCCGGGCTTCGGATGTCGGCCTTGCCGACGGCCAGCGTGAGTCGCATGTCAACGCTGTTCAGGGCTTCGAAGACCTCGCCACTGAGGGCGTCCCGGATTGCCCGGGCGTTCTCCCGGGCAGCATGCACGGATCCGCTGACGGTGCTGGGCTCCTCCGGGTTTCCCAGCACCACCCGGATCAGCGCGGCCGGGTCTGCAATCGGCGGGTCCGGCGCGTCCAACGAGAGCGCCTCCAGCAGGACTTCGGCGCCCGCAGCGGGGGTCACGCGCTTGTCCTCGATGATCAACTGGTGATGCTCGGCCAGCAACCTGGCGGTCGCCTCGGATCGTTCGACAAAGCGGCCGATCCAGTAGAAACTCTCCGCCAACCGACTCAGCACGGGTCCGCCCCCCGGAGTTGTTGCTGTTGCTCGGACTGCTGTCGCATCCGTTCCTCGGTCAGCGTTGGTCCCTGCTCGCGCCAACTGGGTCGCCGATGGTACCGACGGGCGATGTCGATGAAGCCCGCCGCGGTTCCGTCAGCGACCGCGGCCCCGGTGTCAGCGCTGATCCCGCCCTCGCCGTCGTCAAGTACCCAGGTGTCCTTGGAGCCACCGCCCTGCGACGAGTTGACCACCAGACTGTTCTTGCGCAGGGCTACCCGGGTGAGTCCGCCGGGTAACACCCACACCCGCTCCCCGTCGTTGACCGCGAACGGGCGCAGGTCCACGTGGCGCGGTTCCACGTCGCCCTCGGCAACGGCCGTCGGCGAGGTGCTGAGCGTCAGCACCGGCTGCGCGACCCAGTCCCGGGGGTCAGCCACGATCGCCTCAGCCACCGTGGACAGTTCCTCATCGGAGGCCTGATGGCCCATCACCAACCCATACCCGCCAGAGCCGTCCACCGGCTTGAGGACCATCCGGTCGAGGCTGCCGAGCACGAACTCCCGGACATCGGGATCCTGCAGGTCATAGGTCGGCACATTGTCCAGGATCGGCTTCTCGCCGAGGTAGTACTCGATGATCTGCGGCACGTAGGGGTACAGCGCCTTGTCATCGGCGACGCCATTGCCCACTGCGTTGGCGACGGTCACGGTGCCTGCGCGGGCGGCGTTCAGAATGCCCGGAATGCCGAGGATGCTGTCGGGTCGGAAGTGCACCGGATCGAGGTATTCGTCGTCGATCCGACGGTAGATGACGTGCACTTGGCGGGGACCCTTCGTCGTGCGCATGAAGACAGTCCCCTCGCGACAGAACAAGTCGCGCCCTTCCACGAGTTCGACACCCATTCGGCGGGCCAGGAATGCGTGTTCGAAGTGGGCAGCGTTGTGGACGCCCGGGGTGAGCACCACCACAGTCGGATAGGGAACCCCTCGAGGTGCTGCCGCGGCCAGCGACGCCAGCAGTTTCTCCGGATACTCCGACACCGCACGTACCCGCTGGGCTGGAAACAGCTCGGGTACCACATGGGCCAGCGTGCGACGGTTCTCCAACACGTAGGAGACCCCGGAAGGATTGCGCAGGTTGTCTTCGAGAACCCTTATCCGGCCCTCCTCGTCGCGCACCAGGTCGACCCCGGACACGTGGATTCGCACTCCGTTGGGGGGCTGGAAGCCGTGCGCCGCCCGATGGAAGTGCGCTGAGGAGGTGACCAGCGAGCGAG
>JAUPKM010000112.1 GCA_030837445.1 Actinomycetota bacterium | reverse complement strand
TCGTGGTCCTCTTGTTGGTCACCGTTGTGCTCATGCAATAGCCCGTGGGCCAGCTGGAGTCCTTGACGAACGCCACCGAGAGGCCCCCGCTGGTCGGCGTGGGTGTGGGGGTCGGCGTCGGTGTCGGCGTGGGCGTCGGTGTCGGCGTGGGCGTCGGTGTCGGCGTGGGCGTCGGTGTCGGCGTCGGCGTGGGCGTCGGCGTCGGCGTCGGCGTCGGCGTCGCTGTCGGCGTGGGCGTCGGTGTCGGCGTGGGCGTCGGTGTGACCGTTCCACCGAACGGGATCGGCTCGCGGCGGATCACGGCGGAGAGCAGGTCGACCTTCGGCTGCTGCAACGTGAGCCAGTCATCCTTGAGGATGCCTCCGGTATCTCCGGAGTTGGGGTTCCATGCCCAGAAGGTCCAGCTCATCCCCTTGCGACCCAAGTAGTCGCCGAACTGGCGGATCCAGCGCCCCTCGACCGTGTCGAGTCCGGTGTTCTTGGCCCCGAACTCCCCGATCAGAATTGGGGCAGTGCCGCTCTCGTGGATGTAGCCAAAGCCCTTGGTCCACCGGTCAGCCAGGATCGTCGCCATGTTCGGGTCTGCGAACCAGGGTTGCGCCCAGACGCCCGGGCCGTACTCGTGCGGTGAGTAGACGAGCTTCTTGGGCGTGTTCAGCCGCACCGGATTGAGTCGGACACCCTCAAGGTTTCCGCCCCACCAGTGTTGGGTCAACTGCTGGCCGCCCGCCACAGTCCCCTCAATACCCTCGACCAGGATCAACAGGTTCGGGTTGGCCGTCAGCACTGCGTTACCCGCACGCTCGGCCGCGCGGCGCCAATCCGTGGCCAACCCGGTACCCCAGGTTGCGGAACCGTGCGGCTCGTTCTTGAGGTCCGCGCCGATCACGTTCGGCGTGCTCCGGTATCGCTGGGCCAACTTGGTCCAGGCGGCCACCCAAGCGTCCTCCGTGTAGCCGGCCTGTCCGTACCAGAGGTCGTAGGTGAAGCCATCATCTGCCTGCGAATGGTTGTCGAGGATGACTGCCAGACCCTGCCGACCGGCCTCCGCGATGATCTCATCCATCATCAGCTGCGGCGTCTTACCAGCCAAGCCGGCATTCCTGCCGCCACCGAAGTCAACGCTTGAGGACGATGTTGACGTCAGCGCCTGGAGCGAGAACGGCAGTCGGATCACATTGAATCCCTGCGCCTTGATCTGCTTGATCATGTCGACGTAGTCCCGCGACCATAGCCCGTGGACCACATGGTTCTGAGTCTCGAAGCCGAACCAGTTGACACCCTGCAGGATGACCTCCTTGCCGGCCGAATCGACGATCTTGTTGCCGCTGGTGGATAGCGGAAATGCCAGCGCGCCGGTCGTGGGGCGCGGACTGGCAGTCGGCGTCGGCGTGGCCGTTGCAGTCGGCGTCGGGGTGGCGGTAGGCGTCGGCGTGGCGGTTGCCGTCGGCGTCGGAGTTGCCGTCGGCGTCGGGGTGGGTGACCCAGTTGCCGAAGCGACGGTGCAGCCGCCCGGTGCGGCGTTCAGGGTTGCCAGACACGTGAGCGGCACCGAGGTGGTGGCGGAGGAGTCATTGAACCCGAACGTGACCGATGCTCCCGGTGCGATCGTGCCGTTCCAGGCCGCATTGGTGGCCGTCAGTTGCCCGCCCGCACTGGATCCGGTCGCACTCCAGAGTTCCGTGATGCCGTTGGCGTAGGGGACCTTCAGAGTCCAGGAGGAGATCGCCACCGAACCGGTGTTGGTGACCGTCGCCGTCGTTGTTCGACCCGACCCTCCGCTCCACATGCTGTGGCTGAGGCTAAGTCGCACGGAGGCCCCCCCGGCTGCCGCAGCGGCGGCGGCAGTGCCGCAGACAGCTGCGATCGTGGCAAGCACAGCGGAGATGGCGATGAGCATCCGTCTTGTCGGCGATATCTGCACGCTCGAACCTTCCTTCAATGGACCGCTCCGGGTTTCCTGGGGTTCCGTTCCCTTGGGCGGTCTGACTGAGCCGCGAATCGAGGGAGTGATTGCCCGTTCGCAGCTGTGACACGACCGGGGGTCGCCCGGCCCAACTCGTCTCGTCAGCATACGTCGGATGTGCGTGTTGCGTCTGGCCCCCAGATGGGGGTCATACCTTCATGACTCCCGGGCGTGCCTCACTGACTTGGCGAGGCCGAGGTTCCCGCTTTGCCGGTGGCCGCGCAGATTGCGGCATTCTGAACTGCGAGCAACTTCTTGAAAATGGGGTTGTCGCCCTTGGAACTGATCTGGCTGTTGGCCGCCACCACCACGCTGGAGGTCCCATCCGGCGTGCTGGCCGCGAACAGGGTGTAGCCAGGCATGTTCCCGGTGTGCCCGTAGACCGTCCCGCAGGGGGTGACGTAGCGATAGATGCTCAGCCCGCTGAAGTTGACCCCCGGCCCCGGTGGACCCCCGCCGCCGGGTACGAACTGCAGTTGCTCCTGATGAATGGCCGGGGTGGTGAGTTTCCCCGTCGCGTAGGCCCTGATGAACGTGTTCAACTCGAACGGAGTTGTGATCATTCCGCCCGATGCCCAGGCGAGGCCGGGATTGATCAGGTCGCTGACATCGGTGGGCTGGGCGGCGGCAGCCGAAGCGGCGGCGGGGGAAGCTTCCGCCGGGTCGGCCGGTTCGTAGCCATGGATGAATCCGGCGGGCATCGCAGAGGTGGCGGGAAGTTCTGTCCCAGGGAGGTCGAGCGGTTCCGTGACAAGGCTGGTCAGCAGGTCCGGATAAGGCTTGCCAGTCGCCTTCTCCGCTATCAATCCGGCCACGATGTTGTCTGTGTCGGAGTAGAGGTACTGGGTGCC
>JAUPKM010000111.1 GCA_030837445.1 Actinomycetota bacterium | reverse complement strand
TACAGTCGCCTCGACGGAGGAACGGTTGGTCACGGTGCCCTTGACCCCGTCGTGTTCGTCCGTGTGGTGCACGAACTCGTGGGCGAACCTGCCCTCTTGGTAGACGTGAACCCGCCAGGGTTTGCTCACGGTGATGTCACCGCCGATGAACGTGACCTTGAAGCCCATCCCGCCGGCCTGCGTGCAGCAGGAGCGGAACACCTTCTGGCCTTCGAACTGTAGATAGGCCTCTTTCCAGAACGGGTTGTGCCCATAGAACTTGACCTGCTGCCCGGTGGAGTCGGTGATGGAACTGGAGATGTCGTCACCTTCGCCGCTCTTGCCTTCCAGGTACATCCAACCGTTGGGCGCCACGACTCGGTCGCCGATCCTGATCGGTGCGCCGGTCTCGTTGAAGAAGTCGACCCGGGTGCCTTTGGTCGCATGCGAGACCGCGCCCGACTGGCCCCGCGCCGACATTGCCGGAGCGCCGACCGAGGCAGCGGTGGACGCCACCGTGGTGGCTGGCGCAACGGTGGCCGGCGCACTGGTGGCTGGCGCACTGGCCACAGAGGTCGCTAAGACCGGAGCAGCCGGAGCGGCCACGGTCGCGGCCCCGGCGGTCAGCAACGCGAGCAGTCCACCGGCGAGTGCCCGCTTGAGCCGGCCGGTTCTCGCGGCCCGCGGGGGACCGTGGGCACCGGTGTCGGCCACGGTCGACGGGTACGAGCGCCCCATCGACCCGGCCGCGGGCGGTCGGCCGGTGACGAACGGGGTTCTGGGTGCGGGGATCGTCGGAAACTGCATGGGAATCGCCTCTTTCGGTTGGTCGGGTGGTGCGGATGACTGCGTCTTGCCCCATCCGCGACACCCCGAGACCCACCGCACCCGCCGAATCGTTCCGGCTATCGTCTTCGCTGTCCCCGGGCCCTCCGATCAGCCTGCCGCAGGAAGGAGTCGGCTTATCTCAGCGCTGGCGAAGGGTGGCAGTCGTGACAGGGGCCCGCGCACGCGCGAGGTTGGCCCTGCCAGGCGTGACGTACGCCTAGAAACGTCGGGGCAACGCACCGCAGCGGGATCCTCTGCCGTGCCGCGGTGCCACCGCGGTGGCGGGGCGGCACTGCCGGGAAAGGGTCGGGAAACTCCGACCCCGGATCTACATGTCGTACCCGGAAACGCGGAACCCCCCATATAGGGGGGTTTCCGGACAGCACGTGGCTGCTGAAAAGTAGCGGGGGGGGCGTCACAGGGGTGCGGGTGAAGGTTTGGCAGGTGCCGACGACGGGCGTGATGCGGTACGTGCGCGGCGACGTTCGCGCCATATCTGCCGCCATCATCAGAGCCCTCCGCGGTACGTCGAGATCGCCTCAAGATGCACTCCGTCACCCGAGGACGTGGTGTTCGACAACTCCATATGCGCATATCTCTCGCCTGCTCTCAAGGGGCTTAACGGAGACATCTCTAGCGTCCGCCTCGCGCGAAGGACAGCAAGACCTACGGCATGCGCAACTTGACGTCCTCCCCCACGACGGCAGGATCGTCGTAGGCGTGTGTGCGGCGAAGCATGGCGTCGGCGCCGTCGAACGTTCGCCAGTCGATCACTCTGGTCCATCGCTGGGCGAAGTCCAGCACGGCCAGGAGAGCCTGGCCGTGGCCGTTGGCGTTGCTGACGCCGCGCAGCCCTCGGAGGTAGTCGTTGCGGTAGATGCTGGGAATGACGATGCGGACCTGGCCAGCAGCGGACAGTGCAGCATTCGAGATGAGGCGCGCGGTGCGGCCATTGCCGTCGTAGAACGGGTGGCACTCGGTGATGACCAGCATCAGCGCTGCGGCACGCTGGAAGGCATCGGTGACGGGCGCAAACGTGTCGAACCCGCGCAGGAGGGTCCCTTCGAGCAGGTCGGCCTCGACGAACTTGTAAGCGCCGAAGTAATTGTCGACGTCCTTGAACAGGCCGGGTCGCATGTCGGGCCGCGCAGCCATGAGGACGCGGTGGACGTCTCGCAGCTGCTCGAGGAACTCCTCGCCGGACCGCGAAGCGTGCGCGCGCATCATCGGATCGACAGCGATGCGGTAGGTGGCCTGTACATCGTGGGCGTCTGCGGGCCGCGCCGGTGAGACTTCGCCGTCGATGGCGATGCGGACGGCCTCCTTCACATCGAACTTGGTGCCCTCGATGAAGTTCGAGAAGTAGGCCTCGAAGAACGGCAGCCACTCCCACCGATCGCCTTCCGAGTTGCGCGGGGTGGGTGCGGTGTCAAGTAGAAGGTCACGGAAGCGGGAGAACAGCACGATGCGCCGCTGGTCGAACGGTGCACCGGCCATCCGCGCCTTCAAACGAGCGTGCCTGGGGCCCTTGCCGCGGTAGGTGCCCAGCAATGCCGCAAGCAGCTCCCTGACCGTCTCAGCCGGCGCCGTCGGCAGGGAGGGCCGGATGACGTCGAGCTCCGCGAGCAGGGCGGCCAGGCGTCCGGTGCCGCCCGACTGCGCCTCGGAGTCGATCCGCGACTCGACGGCCTCACGCCCCGCCGGCCGGGCCGGCCGGCCCACGACCGGGCGGCCAGGGGTGGGAAGGTTCTCGACAAGGCTGCGGACCGTGCCCGATAGGTGGAGCCCCTCGAGGAACGGCATGTCTCCGGGCAGTGGTCCCGCTCCGACGCGTGCCGAGACGGTGAGACCCGGCAGGACCAGATCCGCCTTGCGACCCGGCTCCGGGTGGCAGACGAACAGCAAGCCGTCCACGAGTTCGCCGCCGGTGAAGGCCGACCGATCGCAGATCACGGCATCAGGCCAGTAGCGGGCCGCCAGCTCGAAGCGATGCTTGCCGATGGCGTCCGGAACCGGCAGGGAAGCACCGGACAGGTAGATTCCCCTGCCGACCTGCGTGATGCGACCCGCCTTCGCCTGGCGGGACAGGCTCGCCCGGTTGCCCGTGGTCGCGTAAAGAAGCTTGCCAGCGGGGGTCGGAGCACCGTTCATGCCGAAACTCGCTCCCCTCCAGGGCCGGGTGGCAACATCTACACCGATATTAGCCCCGTGGAGCAACAACTACGGCCATATCGACGCCGGGCTTCCGGTGCGGCTTGGCAGACCATTCGGGCCCAAGTGTTGCTCGCAACGGGCCTTTGAGGCCTCGTTCGCCGACGATGGGCGCACCCTCAAGGGTTCGCCGGTTCATGTTGCTCGTCGGCACAGTACGTGGTGGAGGGACCTGACGCGTTCGACTCAGGACAGGATCAGCGACTGCAAGAGAACCCACTGTTGAGGAAGCGGGCATCGCGGTCGCTCGACCTGGAGAGCCGGCCCAGAAGCCCCCGAGGACGTCCGGTACGAGCAGGCGCGGGAAGGTGCGGCCCTCGGCGCGCCTTGTCCCACAGGTCGCCGCAGGCACAGCCTGCTGGGTATCGCAGGAGATGGTCGCAAAGGACGTGCAGGACCGACACCACGGCTGCGTGCCCGTGGGGCCCACAGACGGCGAGTGCGAGCAGCTGCCAAGGACGCGCGGTGGGCCCGCCAGCCAGAGGCGCAAGGCGGCGATCACGAGGTCCCGGTCGGTCGAAGTTCGCGGATTGAACACGTCGACGATCGAACGTGCAGCGCCGTACGGGCCGATCGCCGTGGCGGGCCGGCACTGTCGGGAAAGGGTCGGGCAACTGTCGGGAAACTCCGACCCGGGTTCTACATGTCGTACCTGGAAACGCGGAAACCCCCCATATAGGGGGGTGTCCGGACAGCACGTGGCTGCTGAAGAGTAGCGGGGGCAGGATTTGAACCTGCGACCTCTGGGTTATGAGCCCAGCGAGCTACCGAGCTGCTCCACCCCGCGTCGGACCTTGCGGTCAGGGAAGAGCATACCTGTCAGTCGCGGGCTCCAACTCACCTGGGTCCTGGGCGTCGGTGCGACGACCGCGATATCAACGCCGCGCGGGCAGCCGGACCGCAGTGGCAAGCGACGCAATCCCATCACCACGAGCAGTCACCGCACGCAGCTTGATCAGGTACCTCCGGCCGTTCAGTAGGCCGCGCACCACGACTGGACTTGTCGCGTCCGCTGGTGACAGGGCGCGCCAGGTTGTCCAGGATCGCCCGCCGTTGAGTGACGTCGTGTACTTGTAGTTGCGAATGGTTCCTTTCGCCGCCGCAGGCGCTCGGAACGAGAGGATTGCCAATCGGTCGCGGGCCCATGCCGCGAGCTGGGTGGGGGCGGACGGCAGCCGGACGGGCGGCGTCGGCTTGGGAGTCGGCGTCGGGGTCGGAGTCGGGGTTGGCGTCGGCGTCGGGGTCGGAGTCGGCGTCGGAGTCGGCGTCGGGGTCGGCGTCGGGGTGGGAGTTGGCGTCGTTGAACCGCCGGCGAACTCCACCAGCTCGGCATACTTCGGGCTCGTACCTTGGTCGGGATACTCCAGTGCACCCCACGAGCCGAACCGGGAGTACGGACCAGCATCGCTGAAATGCATGAACAGGGCGTTGTCGGTGCCAGCCTGCCACCGCCGGAGATAGACCCGGTAGGCGTCGCCCATTGCAGTAGAACGATTGGCCCGGGTGAATAGCGAAGTCAAGGCGGCGTTGCCGGGATCGCCTGCGAGGTGCTGCCCACCCTCGTAGCTGACCAGACGCTTACCCCGCTGCCGAGCCAGGGCCACATGGGCCGCCGTCCAGACATCAACTTCGGACACCTGGGCGACAGCGAGCCGGTTGAATATCTCAGCTTCAGTCCAGCGGGAGATGGTCGCCGCTTCTGCAGGGTCGAAAGGATTCGCACCTGGGACCCCCAGATAGGGCGCGATCGCCACCTCGTCGGTGGCGTCCGTCGCCCCAGCCGCATTGAGCCGCTGCTCCAACACCCAGGCGTTGGCCGCCTGACCCGCCAGCACTCGAACGAAGGGTCGACCGGACGATGCGAATCCCTGCGCGACCGCCGCCATCGCCGAGACGTGTCGTTGACCCACCCGCAGCTGAAGGCCGAGGAAGGTATCACCGCCACCAAGCCCAT
>JAUPKM010000110.1 GCA_030837445.1 Actinomycetota bacterium | reverse complement strand
CGATCCAACAGACCAAGAACATTCATCATTGTCGACTTGCCCGAACCGCTCGCCCCCATGATCGCCACCATCTCCCCGACCGCGACGGCCAGGTCCACGTCGACCAGGGCGTGGGTCTCGATCCCGCCCGAGCTTCGATAGGTTCGCGAAACCCCCTCGAACTCAATTGCCGAAGAAGCTCCGGGGTCCGACATGCCGGTGGCGCTCGAGCGGTCGCTCATGGCCTCAGCGTGACAGATGGGCAGCGGCCCGGCTGAAGTCCCCTGACCTCGCCACACCGACCGGCGGGGTGGGGCGGCCCTGTCCGCGACAGCTAGCCTCGTGGGCATGTCTAGTAGCGAGTCCAACCCGCTGCACGACCTGCTCGGCGGTAGCCGCGGCGCGCTCGACTCAGCCCTTCCCAGCGTCGTCTTCATCACCGCCTTCCTCGCCAGCAGCAGAGACCTCGGGATTTCGCTCGGCGCCGCGCTGGTGACCGCTGTTGGCTTGGCGGGGCTGCGGCTCTGGCGTCATGAACGACCCGTGCGGGTATTGGGCGGCGTGGCGGCCGTCGCAATCGCGGCTGTGGTGGCGGCTCGTACCGGCAGCGCGTCGGACTACTTCCTGCCGAGCTTGCTGGCCAACACAGCGTCAGCCCTGATCTGGGCAGTCTCCATCCTGGCCGGTTGGCCGATGTTGGGACTCATCATCGGATTCCTGTTGGGGCAGCGGACTTCCTGGCGTCGTGACCCCGACCTGCTACGCGCCTACAGCCGTGCCTCCTGGATCTGGGCAGCCTCCTTCCTGCTACGTGCCGGCATCAATCTGCCGCTCTATCTGAGCGACAACCTGGTGGGGCTTGGCGTCGCCCGGGTGCTGCTCGGATGGCCGCTCGTGCTCGGGATCATTGCCGGTTCATGGTGGCTGATCCAGCGATCGCTGCCACCCGGACACCCGGGTATCCGCCACCCCCGAACGGAGAACGTACCGGGCTAGGGTGGGTCCATGCAGGCAGCCGGGCACGACACAACTGGCCCCAGAACGCATTCAGCGCGCGGGCGTTTCGCAGCCATCACGGGATTGGCCGCGGCCGTCGTCGTCGGGTCGATCGGCTCCACCGGACCGGCTATGGCGACCCCTGAGTCCGGTCTCAGGGCCGGGACGGCGTCGTCGGCGACTCCGAGCCTCGAGGGCTCGGTGTCCACTATGAGATCCGACCCGCGCGGCGATATCCGCCCCGTCCGCCGGATCAACTGGCAGCCGTGTCGAGATGAGCCCGCCATGCAGTGCGGCAGCTACCTTGTGCCGCGTAACTGGCGGAATCCGGCCGGGGACTACTTTCGGCTCGCAGTCCGCCGGTTGCCCGCCACCGGTCGCCCCGGGGCAGTGATCGGGTCTCTCTTCGTCAATCCCGGCGGCCCAGGCGGTTCCGGCACTGAGTTTCTCGGCTCGTTCACCGACTTCGCTGCGCTGCGTGGCCGATTCCATATCGTCTCCTGGGATCCACGAGGGGTACCCACCACCACCCCCAACCTCACCAACTGCCCGGATGCACCGACCAGTTCCGACCAGCGACCGGCGACCGGTGCCTTCGGCTGGACCGGCGTCGCCCGCAACAAGATGACTCCGAGTGCCGCGGCAAACCAGGCGTGCCTTCGGCTCAACCAGAGCCTCACTCCATACCTCGGTACCAACGATGTGGTGCAGGATCTCGATGCGCTGCGATCCGCGGTCGGCGACCGGCAACTGAACTATCTCGGCTACAGCTACGGCACGACCATCGGTCGCACCTACGCGCTGCGTTATCCCAACCGGGTACGAGTGCTGATGCTGGACGGCGTGACGGCACCGACAGGATCGGTCTTCAGTTACCTGACCAATCAAGGCGTGGGCGGGGCTGTGGCCTGGCCGATGATCAAAGGATCCCTCACCCCCGCCACCCGGGTCGCGTACGACAAGGTGGCGAACTACCTGCAGACGAACCTGATCATCCAGCAGGGAGCGTCTGTCAACCGTTGGGATCTGTGGTCGGTCGCGATCAACGCGGGACGGGACAGCTCAGCGCTCGCGGCGCTTCCCAGCATCGTCTGTGGCCTGGCGGCAGCGGCCGGGATTCCCGCACCGGGGTGCGGCCCGACCAACCAGTCACGTGGCGCTGTACGTCGCGCCCTCGACGAAGTAAGGGCGGTGACCTTGGGATCGCCGATTCTGCAGATGGTGAATTGCTCCGACCAGTCGGGCAGACCGACGCCGTTCCAGGTAGGTACCGCGCTCACCCAAGCCAGCCTGAAGAGTGGTCCGGAGGCGGCCAGCAACGTGCTGAACTTCTCGGTCATGTGCTCGGGTATGCCGCCCGCCTGGAACCAGATTCCGGCCTTGACGACGCTGCGCCTGTCAGTCCCGCCATTGTTGATCAACGGCATCGGCGACACTGCCACCCCGATGGTGGGTGCGCGGGCCAACGCTCGCGGTTTCCTCGGCTCCCGCCTGGTCTCGGTGCGGACCACTTTCCACGGCTTGTTCGGTCTGGTCGGCTCCAAGTGCGTGAATGCCGTCGGCCTGCAGTACCTGATCAACCGGAAACTGCCTGCCGCGAATCTGAGTTGCCCTGCGCCGTGACCCGGGGTCAGTCCGCAGCCATCGCCGCCAGCACCTCCGGCCGCAGGAGCTTCAGCCCTCGATGCGGGTCGTAGCCGTGGATCTCGTTGACGTCGAGCGCACGTAGAAAGGTGACGATGTCGGCCGTGACGACCTGGCCGGGAACTATCACCGGAAATCCCGGCGGATACGGGATGATGAAATTCGCACCGACAAGTTCCGGGCCGTTGGCGAGTCTGTCCTCAATCTGTTCCCCGTACAGTTGAATGTGCTCGCAGTTGTCTGCGTCGTAGGCCAGGTAGAAGGCTTCCCGAATGTGACCGTGCCGGGAGGCACTGGTCGGATCGTCGCGGAATACGTCGTGGAAGTGACTGAAGTCGGGTAGCTCGGGAGTGTCGACAATCAGTTCTCGCACCCGCGCCTCGAACGCCTGCCGGTCATAGTCGGTGCCGGACTCCAGGCGACTGTCGATCGACCGGGAGATATCCGCGAGCACCTTGATCAGGTGCGCGATATCGCTTCGGGTGTTGTTGATGTTGAGCTGGAACAGAACCGAATTGCGCGATGTCTTGTTGATCTGGATCTCATACTTTGAGGCCAACAGGTCCTTGAACTCGGTGCCGTCGAATCCGGCGGTGCCGCACAGCACCGTGACGCGCGTGGGGTCGAGGAAGAACTCATCGTGGTCGACAGCGTCCAAGGTCCGATCCCAACTGAGGACGCCGGTCGCCCCAGACGCGAGCGCGGACTGCCGAAGTTCGGCCGGAATCATCTCCGCCGGGGTCAGAGCCCGGAAGTACTTGGAGATCAGCGGGTTGCGATTGATCTGCTCGCGGAGGTCCAACGTCAGTTCGAGCGCGGACCCGACCAACTCGTAGCCCTCCAACTCCATCTGCCGCCGGGCAACGTCCAGCGAAGCGATCACCTGCAGATTGGGCGAGGTCGAGGTGTGCGTGTAGTAGGCCTCCTTGAACGCCTCCTCCGCATCTGAGAACTCCTGATCCGCAACCAGGATCAGCGAGCCCTGGCGAAGCGCAGACATCGACTTGTGCACAGAGTTGGTCTGGTAGACCCTCACTTTCATCTCATCCGGGTCCGGCAGCAGCCGCTCTGCAATCGCCCGCGGATCGTCAACGTCGATTCGAATCCCCTTGGTCAGCCACTCCTGGTAGCGAAGCCGATAGGCCGGATCGTTCTGCAACTTGCGAAGGTAGGAGGCGCCACCCATGGCGGTGCGGCGACGCAACAGCGGCGAGAATCGGGCGAACGCCGACCAGGCCTCATCCCACAGGAAGACCAGGTCGGGTTTGATCGCGAGGCACTCGGTCATCGTCCGTTTGACATCAGCCATGTGACCGTCGAACGTCGCGTTCGTCAGGATCAGCATCCGAACCTGATCCAGTTTCCCCTCGCTCTTCAACTGCAGCAGTGCGGTCTTGATCCGCGCGATCGGCACACCTCCGTACATCGAATACTGCGGCAGCGGGAAGGCGTCAATGTAGTAGGGCTGCGCACCCGACAGGACGCAACCGTAGTGATGGGACTTGTGGCAATCGCGGTCGATCAGGACAATATCGCCGGGCCGCAGGATGGCCTGTCCGACGATCTTGTTCGACGAGGATGTGCCGTTTGTCGCGTAGTAGGCGTGGTCGGCGCCGAACGCTCTGGCAGCGAGATCTTGAGCGAGTTTGATATTGCCGGTCGGTTCCAGCAGGCTGTCCAGCCCGCCGGTGGTTGCCGAGGATTCGGCGAGGAACAGATTCTCGCCGTAGAACTCCCCCATGTCCCGGATCCAGTTCGACTTGAAGATCGACTTGCCCCGCGCGATCGGCAGCGCATGAAAGGTTCCCATCGGGCGTTGCGCATATTGCTTGAGGTTGTCGAAGAACGGCGTCTGGTACCTGAGCCGCACCCCTTCGAGCACACTGAGGTGGAGCTCCAGCACTTCCTCGATGCTGTAGAAGATCCGTCGGACATGTGCTGCCGACGGGTCACCCGCGACCACCTCGGAACTACGATCGGCCAACAGGTAGCAGTCCAACTCCGGTCGGTGTTCGTAGACCAGCTCGAACAACGACAGCCCCAGGTCCCCGTGCAACTCCCCCGGTTCGGCTTCGGCAACGCCAAGGAAACGTTCCAAGTCCTTGACTTCCAACTCACTGTGGAAGGAGAAGCCCTCGTACGCCACCACAGCCTGAATGTCGGCATTGAGGACGATTGCGACCAGCGCATCCTCGAATGTCGAGACCAAGACAATCTCGTAGATGAAGTCATCCGTGGGTCGCCGCAGTCGATGGATCTGGTGTCGCACACCACCCCACATGTCCGGATCCTCGCTGGCCACCACCAACACCTCGAAGTAGGGCTTCGAGTCCGTCACGAACTCCAATCCGGGCGGCAGCGGCTCATCGACCAATTCCTGGTCCGGGGTGGTGAGGTCCCACGAGGTGAGGTGCCGCCGATAGGCCTTGGTGTGTAGGGAGGCCGCGACCTTTCTGGCGCCCATCGCAAAGGCGGCGATGTCCCCGGCGACCAGGTGCGCCCGGAGGTCCGTCAGCAGGTCTGGCCCGGGATAGGCCCAAAACCGCTCCAGCGGCAGCAGCGCGTCCATCAGACCGATCAACTCTTCGGCCTGCCCCGACGCCGGATGGCGTCGAGCATGTTCCGCCGTCCTGAACATCGAGCGCCAGTAGTCCTGCCGGCGGGACGTGGCGGCCAACAGATCTGACAGTGAATGCAGCGGGGGCACTTCGTCGGTTCTGGGCTTGGGGGTGGACATGACCTGAGCATGTCATCGTCTGGCCTTGCCGTTGCAATCCGAGCGGAAGAATTTGACAGGATTTCCCGATCTGACAGGCTGCCGGTGTGGTCAGACTCCTGCGGCAGTACCTCCGGCCGTACCGTGGTGCACTGGCGATCGTTTTCGTGCTGCTGTTCATCCAGGCAATGGCCAACCTCTACCTGCCAACCCTGAATGCCGACATCATCAACAACGGCGTCATTACCGGCGATATCGACTACATCCTGCAGCTGGGCGCCATCATGCTGGTGGTCACGCTCGCCCTCGGGGTCTGCTCGATCGTCGCCGTCTACTACAGCGCTCGGACAGCGATGGCCTTCGGTCGCGATGTCCGGCGGGAACTGTTCCGCACCGTCGAAGACTTCTCGTTGCGAGAGGTCGACGAGTTCGGCACACCGTCGCTCATCACTCGAAACACCAACGACGTCCAGCAGGTGCAGATGCTGGTCCTGATGGGCCTGACGATGTTGGTGATGGCCCCGCTCACCGCTGTCGGCGGGGTGATCATGGCTCTCCGGGAGAACGTGCAACTGTCGGCCCTGCTGCTGGTGATCGTCCCGGTGATGGCACTCGTGATCGGCACGCTGATGCTTCGGGCCGTCCCGATGTTCCGCTCGATGCAGGTCAAGATTGACCGGATCAACGAGGTACTGCGAGAGAATCTGGCCGGAATTCGGGTGATCCGGGCCTTCGTCCGCACCAACCACGAGCAGCAGCGCTTCGCTGAGGCGAATGACGACCTGACCGTCACGTCGTTGCGGGTAACCAGACTGTTCGCCCTGATGCTGCCGGCACTAATGCTGATCATGAACCTGTCCAGCGTCGCGGTGATCTGGTTCGGCGGTCACCTCGTTGACGACGGCCAGATGCAGATCGGCGATCTGACCGCGTTTCTGCAATACATCATGCAGATTCTGTTCGCGGTGATGATGGCAGTGATGATGTTGGTGATGGTGCCCCGAGCAGCGGCCTCAGCCGAGCGCATCCAGCAGGTTCTCGACACGGTGCCAGAGATCGCCGACCCTCCCACACCGACCCTCCCGGACGGCTCCAGCGCTCCAGGTCTGGTGGAGTTCCAACACGTGAGCTTCTGCTATCCCGGGGCAGAGGATCCGGTGCTGTCGGATCTATCGTTCACGCTCCGCCCCGGCCAGACCACTGCGATTGTCGGCGGCACCGGGTCGGGCAAGACAACCCTTGTCAACCTGATTCCGCGCCTCTACGACGTGACGTCCGGCAGCGTCACCGTGGACGGGGTCGACGTCCGGCAGATGGCCCAGGCAACCCTCTGGGGTGGTATCTCATTGGTGCCGCAGAAGTCGTTCCTGTTCAGCGGAACCGTCGGCAGCAACGTCCGGTTCGGTCAACCGGACGCCGACGACGATCAAGTCTGGCGGGCCCTCGACATCGCCCAGGCGGGCACATTCGTGCGCGAACTCGCCGACACCCTCGATGCACCCATCGACCAGGGGGGAGCGAATGTCTCCGGCGGGCAGCGGCAGCGCCTCGCGATTGCCCGGGCCTTGGTCCGGGACGCACAACTGTACATTTTTGACGACTCCTTCTCGGCCCTGGACTACGTCACGGATGCGCGCCTGCGTGCCGCTCTGAAGAAGGAAGTTCGCGACGCCACTGTGGTGATCGTTGCCCAGCGCGTCAGCACGATCCTGCACGCCGATCAGATCATCGTGCTCGATGATGGCCGCTGCGTGGGTATCGGCACCCATGCCGACCTGATGGATTCCTGCCATACCTACCAGGAGATCGTCAACTCGCAGTTGACCGTCGAGGAGCTTGCATGAGCACCGCGACGACCGCTGGCGGCGGCTCGGGCACGCCCCCGCCCAAGCCGACCGGCGGCATGTTCGGCGGCGGTCCCGGCGGAATGGGAATGCGACTGCCGGCTGAGAAGGCGCGCGACTTCAAGGGTTCGCTGCGTCGAATGCGCCACCGGCTGGCTCCTGAACGGCTGATCATCGCAGTGGTGCTCACCCTGGCCGCGGTGAGCGTGATGCTGGCCGTGATCGGCCCCAAACTACTTGGCGATGCAACCAACATCATCTTCGACGGCGTGGTCAGCGCGATGTTGCCGGCCGGACTCACCCAGGCACAGGCGGAGGAAGCACTACGTGCCACCGGCCGGGGTCAACAGGCCGATCTGCTCTCCGGGATGGAGGTGACGCCCGGCGAAGGTGTGGACTTCGACGCGTTGGCGACGGTCATCGCGATTGTGGCGGCGGTCTATCTGTTGAGTTCACTGTTCAGTTGGGGGCAGGGCTACCTGATGGCTGGCGTCACCCAACGGACGATGTTCCGGCTCCGCGAGGAGGTGGATCTGAAATTGGGGAAACTGCCACTGAAGTACTTTGACGATCATCCTCGAGGCGACGTGCTCAGCAGGGTGACCAACGACATCGACAACATCTCGACCACCCTCCAGCAGACACTGACGCAGATGATCACCTCGGTGCTCACCGTGATCGGAGTGCTGACGATGATGGTGTGGATCAGCCCGCTGCTGGCAGTGATCTCACTGTTGACCGTACCGCTGTCGTTTGCAGTGACGATGGCAATCGCCAAGCGCAGCCAGCGGCAGTTCGTCGGCCAGTGGAAGTGGACCGGAAAGCTGAACGGGCATGTCGAAGAGATGTACTCCGGTCACGAACTGGTCAAGGTTTACGGCCACCAGCAGCAGGCAATCGAAGACTTCGAGGTGGCGAATGAAGAGATGTATCGGAGCAGTTTCCGCGCCCAGTTCATCTCCGGCATCATCCAACCGGCGATGGCCTTCATCGCCAATCTCAACTACGTAGCAATTGCCGTCGTCGGCGGGCTTCGGGTCGCCAGCGGCACAATGTCTCTGGGTGACGTGCAGGCGTTCATCCAGTACTCCCGACAATTCACTATGCCGATCACCCAGATCGCCAGCATCGTCAACCTGCTGCAGTCCGGGATTGCGTCGGCTGAGCGGGTGTTCGAGTTGCTGGACGAACCCGAAGAGACCCCTGACTCCACCGATCCGGTGGCGCTATCGTCCCCGCGTGGTCAGGTGGCTTTTGAACAGGTGTCATTCCGGTACCGGGCCGATTCGCCATTGATTGAGGACTTGGACCTGAAGGTCGAACCCGGCCAGGCAGTGGCAATTGTCGGGCCAACCGGGGCGGGCAAGACAACCCTGGTGAACCTGCTGATGCGGTTCTACGAAATCGACTCCGGCCGAATCACCCTGGACGGCGTCGACATCAGGAACCTGACCCGCGACAACTTGCGCGGCGCATTCGGGATGGTGCTGCAGGACACCTGGCTGTTCAAGGGAACGATCCGGGAAAACATCGCCTATGGGGCGGACGATGCCGGCGAGGCGGAGATTGTTCGCGCGGCGACTGCCGCCCACGTCGACCGGCTCGTGCGCACCCTCCCGGACGGCTACGAGACGATGCTGGGCACGGAGGCAGCGAACGTCTCCACCGGGGAACAGCAACTGATCACGATTGCCCGGGCGTTCCTGGCGGATCCAGCGGTACTGATCCTGGACGAGGCCACGAGTTCGGTGGACACCAGAACCGAAGTCCTGATTCAACATGCCATGGCCGAGTTGCGGCGCGGTCGCACCAGTTTCGTGATTGCCCACAGGCTGTCCACGATCCGCGATGCGGACATGATCATCGTGATGGACCATGGCCGGATCATCGAAACCGGGAACCATGACGAGCTGATTGCCGCCGGTGGGTTCTACTACAACCTCTACAACAGCCAGTTCCTGGGCAGTTACGACGAAGCTTCAGCCTGACGGCGGTGGCGGCGCCGCTTCTGGCTGGCCGCCGTGCGCCCAGACCGGATTTGGCTTGGGCCCCACCGGGATCAGCAGCGTGATGACGATGGCTATGGCGGCGCCGACGATTGTGTCCAGACCCCGCCAGAGCAGGGCCTCCTGCAGCGGCATCGCGACCTGCGCGTAGCCGAGCACCGCCACCAGGCTGACTCCCAACACCGAGAGGGTGTAGCTGCGCCGCATGAACGCGATCATCACCACGATGCCGGGGGCAAGTGCCAGCAGCCTGAGAGGACCGGGCGGTATGAGGGCTGCAATCACGGTCAACACGATCATCGCCACCACTGTCCCTGCGAGCCGCTGCAGCACCCGATCGATGGTCAACGGCAGCGCTGGGGGGACGAGCGCGATGAGGGTCATCAGTACCCACACCGCGTTGTGGTCGCCGGTCAGTGACATCACCGCAGCACCCAGACCGAGTCCGATCGCCGAGCGTAGGGTTGTCCGGTGAAGTCGACCTAGTTGAGGCTGACCGACCTGGGTGAAGCGACGACCCCGGCCGGACTCGGTGGCCTTCTCATCGGTGGCCTTGACCCGCGCGGGAGCGCGGTGCCTACCGACCAGTGCCACCAGCCCGCGCAGGACGACCGTGAGCAGGACCATCACGCCAAAGGTGAAAAGGAGATACCTGACCGGCACGCCGCGCCCCGCCCCAAAGGCCAATGGCACGAAGTACATGTACAGCAGCAAACTTCCCAATGTGGCCAGCGGCTCGCCATACCAGGCAAGGAACCCTGCAAAGGCGGCGGCGGCGGCCAGCGTGACACCCGCGCCGATCGGGCTTTCTCTCACTCCAATGGCGACGAGGGTCAGCGGCAAGGCAAGCGCTGACAGCAGCAACGCCCGGAGGAGCCCGCTCCGAGTGGAGCCGCCCAGCGAACCCAGAAAGCCGAACAGGCCGCCGAACAGAGCCGGGAGGACAGCGTGCGTGACGTGCGCGGGCGGGTAGCCCGTCGCCAGCAGGAGAGTCTTCAACGTCACGAAGACGACAATCATGTCGAGCAGCACCGCGATCCCCACGCGGAGCAACACAGGCGCGGGTTCAGGTTCGAGCGCGAACTTCACATGCCTCAGGAGCGGTACGCGCTGCTGCTGCGGGGCCACGACCCCATCCTGCCGGAACCCGTCACTGGATTGATGACGACTCCCGGCCGCGGAGGGCGGGGAAGTCGACCAGCCTGAAGGATTCCTCTGGTTGTGGACGACTGAAGTAGTAGCCCTGCATGAGATCACAGTCGAGTTCCGCCAGGGCCTGCGCCTGCGCCAACGTCTCGACGCCTTCTGCGACAACCTTGCGGCCGAGCGCATGGGAGATCATGATCACGGCGGAGACGATCGCAAAGTCGTTCTCATCGTCAAGCATGCTGGCGGTGAACCCGCGGTCGATCTTCACAAGATCAAATGGCATCCAACGGAGTGCATTGAGGCTGGAGTAGCCCGTACCGAAATCGTCGATAGCCACCTCCACCCCGAGTTCCCGCAGAGCCTCCAGTGCACTTGGAGCCTCACCGCCTTCGTCCAGGATGACGTACTCGGTCACCTCCACCACCAGATCCCGAGGATCGATCCCGAAGCTGGCCAGCATCTCCTCCACTCGCCCCGGGAACTCCGCATCTGCGAGCTGCTTGACGGAGACGTTCACCGAGATGCGCAGTTCCCCTGCGGCGAAACCTTGACGCGCGCGCCAGGCCAGCGCCAACTCCAGCACCCGGTCCCCCAATTCGACAACGGAACCACCAGCCTCTGCGAACTCGATGAAACTGTCGGGGTACAGAATTGAACCGTCGTACTGCCGGATCCTCACCAGCGCCTCGGCCCCTACGGTGCTGCCGCCGTAAGGATCGACGATCGGCTGAAACCAGCACTCGACTCGATCCTCATCCAGCGCCTGTCGAACACCGGCATTCATGTCAATCTTGTGCTGCAGCCGGACCTGCATGTCAGGCTGGTAGGTGACCGTTCGACCTCGTCCCGCGGACTTCGCCTCGTACAGTGCCAGATCCGCCCGCAGCAGCAGTTCGCTGGCAGCCGGCGTCGACCCGTGGGCAGCCACCTTCCCGATGCTCACCCCCAACCGATGATCCGAACCGTGAATCGCAACCCTGCTGGTGAGGCTGTCACGGACAGCCGATTCGAACTCTTCGGAGTCTCGTTCCGCATTGCTCTGCCAACGAGCCAGCGCGAACTCGTCACCACCAACCCGGGCGATCAGGGTGCCGTCGTCAAACGTGGCCGACAACCGTTCGGCAACCAGACAGAGCAGGTCATCGCCAGCGGCATGCCCCAGCGAATCGTTGACCGATTGGAAATCATCAAGGTCGCACAGCAGCACAGTGAGCTCGACGGACCCGTCGCGCTGCGGTCCCAGCATCGTGTTGACCTCGTCTATGAACGCATATCGATTCCGAAGGCCAGTCAGCCCATCGTGGGTGGCCTGCTGGGCGAGTCGGCCGGTGTACTCCAGCCGATCAGTCACGTCCTCCGCAAACAGGATGAAGAATCCGGCGGATTCCGGACCGGGATGGACGACGAATTCCAACGTCGCGGCAACCCACAGTTGGGCGCCGTCGGCACGGGTCAATCGGCAGGTCGCT
>JAUPKM010000109.1 GCA_030837445.1 Actinomycetota bacterium | reverse complement strand
GGCGGTTCGGATGGTGTGGGGGTCGACGTTGAGGCGGGCGGCGGTGCGTTCGACCATTTCCGCAGGTCCGGGCAGGTGCTTCGCCCAGGACAGGTGTTTTGAGTAGCGTCCCCTCAGCTCCACCATGGCGGTCTTACTCGCACGGGCCGTGTCGAGGAGGCCGCCGAGCTTTGTCCGGGGGGTGTTCCGGACGCCGTCCGCAGGCTTGCGTGCTTGGCGGGCGGACCCCAGTGCGTCCACTTTCGGCAGGGCCCTTCATGTGGATCCGTCCCAGCGATGATGTGGTGACTCTGCCTCGCGCACCGCCATTGACCGAGACGCTTCCGCTGCGGCAGGGCGTCCCTGCGGCGCGGCGTGCCTGTGCCGACTCGTTCACGGCCCGGGCGGCCTTGAAACTCTGAACCGAGGCGAGCCCACCGTCCGGCAGGCCCGCGCCGTCGCCGTCCGACGGCCGAGCCTGCGGCCAACACGTCATCAAGCGGGTGGCTTCGTCGGCTCATCGCCGCGGACGAGCCGGAGCGCGGCCCGGAAATGCTCGCCGCTCGGCACCCCGGCCGACCAGCAGCCGGACGACGTCCGGGACGTCCGAGGCAGCAGGAACGGCATACGTCTCGCGAGCAGGGGTGATCAATTGCAATATCTGTGCTCACGAGGGACTGGGCTCACGGCACAACTGCTCCAGTCATGGGGAGAGCGGTGGCGAGTGCCTGGTAGAGCTCGTCGGATGCGAGCAGGTCCTCGTGGGTACCGATGGCCCGCACCCGTCCTTGGTCGAGGACGACGATGGCGTCGGCGTCGCGGACGGTGCTGAGCCGGTGCGCGACCACGAGGACGGTGCGGTCGTCGTGGCGGGCGGCGAGAAGCGAGTGCAGGGCGTCTTCGGTACGAGTGTCGAGGTGGGCGGTGGCCTCGTCGAGCAGGAGCAGGCCAGGGTCGCGCAGGAGAGCCCGGGCGATGGCAAGGCGTTGCCGTTCGCCGCCGGACAGGGTGGCCCCGCGGGGGCCGACCTGGGTGTCGAGGCCGGCGGGCAACCGCCGGACGAGGTCGTGCAGGCCGGTGGCCCGCACCGCGTCGGTCAAGGCGTCGTCGCCGGTGTGGGGCGCTGACAGGAGCAGATTGTCGCGCAGGCTCCCGCCCAGGACGGGGGCGTCCTGCTCGACGTAGCCGATCCGGGCGCGTACCTCCGCCCGGGTGAGGTGGGTGAGGTCGGTGCCGTCGAGCCGGATGGTCCCGGAGCCGGGGTCGTCGAAACGCAGCAGGAGGGACAGCAGCGTCGACTTGCCGGCGCCCGACGGGCCGACGAGGGCGACCCTGGAGCCGGCCGGTACGGTGAACCTGACCCCGTGCAGGGTCGGCGGTCGTCCGGGAGGGGCGTAGCGCACGTCGTCGAACTCCACCGAGGGAGCCGTCCTGCGGTTCGCGTCGCCAGCCGGACCGGCGGGTTGGTCGAGGCCGTCTTCGATGGCCATCCGGTCAACCGCTGCCAGTCGGCGGGCCGCGCCGAGGCCTTGTTCGAGGGCGCCGGCAGCGGTGACGAGTTCCATCAGCGGGGTCGTCAGATAGGACAGGTAGAGCAGGAACGCCACGAGCGTCGCCACGGTCATCGACTCCGCGGCGACCATGGCGCCTCCCGCAGCGAGGACGACGAGGAAGGACGCCTGCAGGCCCAGCTCCGACACCGCCACGAGCATGGCCTCCCACCGTGCCGAGGCGACGCCGGCGCGGAACGCATCGTCCGACGCGGCGTCCACGGTGGCCTGCTCGCGCCGCTCCGCGCCGTTGGCCTTGACCGTGCGCGCCGCGCCGAGCACCCGGTCCAGGGCAGAACCGACGGCGCCGATCGCGGACTGGGCGCGCTCGGTGGCGGTGCCGATGTGGGGTAGCACGATCCCTGCGAGCGCCCCGACCAGTGCGAGCACGCCGGCGGTGACGGCGAACAGGCGCGGGTCGAGGACGGCCATGAGAACGAGCGCGCCGGTCACCCCGACGGCCCCGTTCACGAGGGCGACCGGCGCGGAGGTGACCGCCGAGCGCAGCAGAACGGTGTCCGAGGTTGCCCGGGCGACCAAGTCTCCGGCGGAGTGGGTGTCCAGCTCGGCGACCCGCAGCCGGACCAGGCGCGCGGCGAGCTGGTGTCGCACGTCCCGCACGACGTGCTCTCCGGTGCGGTCCAGCAGATAGGTCGTGGCGGCGTTGGCCACCGTGCTCGCCACGACCAGCACGGACAGGATCAGGACCGGGGTGAGCAGGGAGCCGTGGGTGCCGAGGACTCCGAGGACCGCCTGCACGGCCAGCGGCTGGGCCAGGCCCGCCGCGCTGGCCAGCAGTGCCAACGCCAGGCCGGCGGCGAGCGCCCCGCGGCGGGCGGCCATGTGCCGGAGCAAGACGGACACCGGGACATGGCTCCTCGACTCACAGCTCACGACGACGAGCCTTCCGGGCGCTGGGCGGGCCGCCCACCGCCCGGGTGTCCCTCACCGTCCGCCGACGGTCCGCTCTCACTCCGCCCGCCGGACGCCTCATCCCCGCCGACCGGCGGGGGCTGCCCGGCGGGGTACACGGCCAGCTGGCTGGCTGCCGCCGGTGTCAGGACGCGTCACGCCGCCGTGACGTCGGCAGCCGCAGAACCAGCCGGTAGCCGCCGTCGCCGTCCGGGCCGGCGGTCAATGTGCCACCGGCGAGGTCGGCCCGTTCCCGCAGGCCGACCAGTCCTTGCCGGGAACCGGGCAGACCGAGCGGTGGGCCGGTGGGGCGGGTGTTGTGGACGGTGACCTCGACAGCTGGCCCTTCCCGGACGACCCTGACATGGACCGTGGAGCCGGGGGCGTGCTTGCGGACGTTGGTCAGGCCCTCCTGCACGGTCCGGTAGACCGCGCGTTGGGCGTGCGGGTCGAGGTCGAGGTCCGTGTCGGTCGCCAGGTCCAGCGTGGCGTCGACCTCGGCGCCCTCGACGAGGGACCGCAGCTGGGCCAGCCCGGGTTGCGGCTGCAGCGGCGGGCCGTCGGGGCCGGTGGTGCGCAGCACGGCCACCATGTGGCGCAGCTCGCTGAGGGTGGCGACGGCCAGCCGCCGGATTGTGCGGGCTGCGTCGCCGGTCGCGGCGTCCGGGGCGGCGACCTGCAGCGCTCCGGCCTGGACGGCGATCAGGCTGACCTGGTGGGAGACGACGTCGTGCATCTCGCGGGCCAACCGGTTGCGTTCGAGTTCGAGCACCTGCTGGTCGCGCAGGGTGCGCTCGGTGCGGTGGACGTCGTCCAGCTCCTGCAACTGCTGGCGCAGGGTCTCCTGGGCGCGCACGAGCTGGCCGAGCGCGGTCGGGGCGGCCACCGACAGCAGGCCGTAGACGACGGACAGCAGCGTCTCCCGGTCGGCCAGATCATCCAGGTTCACGGGGATCTTGACCACGAATCCCACTGCGGAGGCGGTGGCGGCCAGGATCACCGTGCGCCGGTGCGAGGACCTCAGCGCCACCGTGTAGAGGGTGACGAGGGTGGCGATCAAAGCGTACGAGGTGACCAGGCCGGGAAGGGTCGCCACGAACCCGGTCACCGGGTGCCGGTAGCGAAGCAGCATGCCCGCCAGCGCCAGGCCGACGGCGGCCCAGGGCCACACCCGGCCGCCAGAGGTGATCTCTATCAGGGAGTCCAGGGTCGCGGCGCCGAGCAACGCTACCTCGACGGCGAGCGTGCGCAGGGCCGCCCGCTGCGGGAGGATCAGCCCGAGGGGCTGCAGCCCCTCGGATCGAGGCTCCGACGACTCTGACACGGCATGCCCCGCCGTCACGAGTCACCCGGGACCGGGCGGCGCTCCAAGCGCGCGAGCTGAGCGGTCAGGGCCGCCTGCACCCGGCTGGTCGCTCCTAGCTTGCCCAGCACAGCGCTGACGTGGTCCTTGACCGTGCTCGCGCTGAGGAACAGCTCGCGCCCGATCTCCGCATTCGACATTCCCTCCCGCACCAGCGCCAGGACGTCCCGCTCGCGGTCGGTCAGCGTGGCGACCAACTTCTGCGCCTCGCGGCGCCCGTTGTCGTTGCTCGTTGCCAAGACAGGGCGGGTCGCGCCGGGGGACAGGACCACGGCGCCGGCGGCGAGGGCCCGCACCGACTGCACCAGTTGCTCGGGGTCGGTGTCCTTGAGCAGAAAGCCGCTGGCGCCGGTGACGAGCGCCCTCCGGACGTACTCGTCGGTGTCGAAGGTGGTGAGCATCGCGATGGCGGGCGGGCTGCTCATCGCCAGCACCTGCTCCAGTACGGTCAGGCCGTCGACCTCGGGCATGCGAATGTCGAGCAGGACGACGTCGGGCCGGGCCAGGACGATCTCCCGGACGGCGTCGGTGCCGGTGGCGGTGGCCACGACCTCGATGTCGCCGGCCGCCCGCAGGATCATCGTGAAGCCGGACCGCACCAGGGCTTCGTCGTCCACGACAACTACCCGGATCATGACGTCTCCTCCTGCCGGTCCCTCCTCCGCCGTGTCTGGGATGGAGGCATCATCGCCGCGCGCGCGGCGAGATCGACTCGCAGCGTCGCGAACGGCAGCATCCCACGCTCGCCGTCGGGCCGCGCCGTCCGGAACCCCTCCGCAGATGGCAGCGGCCCCGCCGACCGGTCCGGGTGGCCTCCTCCGGTCGGCGGGGGGTCGCTCCCCGGGGAGCCTCAGCGCACGAGCGAGGTGACGGTGATGGTGGCACGGTGCAGGAGGTACTCCAACGGACCGCGGCGGAAGCGCCAGGACCACACCGTGGCGAACAGGGTCGCCCCGGCCACGAACGCGGCCAGCAACCCGGCGGAGGCGGCGGAGGGTGGGGTCGTGTCGTTGCCGGGGAGCAGGACGATCGCCAGCACGTGCCCGACGTAGACCGTCAACGACATGGTCCCCACAGCGATCACCGGTCGTGCCACCCTCGCCGTCCACGTCAGCCGCGCCACGAGCGCCGTGGCCGCGACGAGCACCAGCAACGCCACTCCCAGGCTCCCCAGGACGTCGAACGTCGACCCGCTGTGCGGCTCCGCCGCCAACGCCAACCACAGGTCGACCTCGAACGGCCCGCTGCCGATGCCCTTGCCCAGCACCGACGACATGTCCTTGGCGGAGCCGGCAGGCCCGGCCGATGACGGGAAGGCCCCCGAGACACGGTCACCGAACACCCGGAGAACCGCCCAGGCGACGCCGTAACCCAGCACGACCAACGCTCCTCCGACCGCGGCGAGGCGACGCAGGACAACCGTTCGGGCGAGGTCGAGACGGGCCACCGCCATGCCAGCCACCACGAACGGCATCCACGTGATCGCCGGGTAGAACCCGGTCAGCAGCAGATCCAGAACCCCCACCCCGCACAGCCGATCCAGCGGGTCGTACGCCGTCAGAGCGTGCAGCACACCACCGCCGAGCACGGACCGGAGGCCGAACGCCACCTGCGGCGCGACCAGCGCCAAGACCCCCGCGACGATCGCGAGGGTCCTGGCCCGCAACCGGGTCATCGGCAGCGCCAGCATGAAGTACACGCCGTAGTAGTTGAGGATCACCGCCGGCCCGAAGGACGTCAGCGACAGCACCGTGCCGACCACCAGAAGGATCACTGCCCGGACCATCACCCGCGCCCGGGCCTGCCGCCCGGCCGTCCCCGTCTTCGGCTCCCGACGCCCGGTGATCAGCATGAGCGAGAACCCCGCCAAGGTGGCGAACAGTACCGAGGCCCGGCCCTCTGCGAGACCCAGCAACCAGCCCCCCACGCCTCCCACCGTTTCCGAACGGGGCCCGATGTGGACGGCGAACATCCCGAACACCGCCATCGCCCTCGCCAGATCGATTCCCACCAACCGGGCAGTGGAAGGACCGCCGCTGGCCGCCGAGGCTGTCGCCGTGCTCGGGGGAGTGACAGGGGCGGTGAGCGACGAGGGGGGATGAGAAGTGGCCGCATCCGGCGGCTCGGTCCGAGTCATGCGGACAAACCTTCATGTTCACGACACTCGACGCCTATCCGGCACCGGTCGGGAGAGGGTCCCCCGGTGGGCTGTCTCCTGGACGCCGATCGGCGGGGCTGCTTCACCCCGGCAAGGCAGTGCGGGCGGCGAGTTCGTTGACGCTGGCCCCGAACCTCAGGGACCGCTTCAGGCTACGAGGGGAAACCCAGCATGACGTCGGACCTGAACCATGCCGTCGGCGCCGCCGAGATCAACAGCCAGATGGGCCGGATGGAAACGGTGGCTGGGCGGACCAAGACCACGGCCGTCGCCGCCCCTTTCTTGACCCCGAGGGTCTGTGTCCGTGTTTTTTTCGTCCCGGAGTGTCGGCGCGCCTCGAAATACCGATACTCACCGACAACGGCCCGTCACGCAATGAGTTCGAACGTCTCGGTAGGATCAGATACAGTCAATCGCTGTGAATCACCTAACAGAAAGCCGCCCTGCGAGAAGTCATGTTCTTCCGATAGGGTCAGGATCACCACTCCGGGAAGCCGGAAACAGACCTGCCACACCATGCCAGTATTCGGCGTCCGCCGAGATGTGGCCCTTCGGCGCGCCCAAACTCATGCCGCCGATCGATGATCAACCGTTGGGAGCACGCGATATGCCCTCCGATCGCCCCCGCAGGACCTCGACATTCTGTCGCCGGATGGCCACAGGCGCCACGCTGACAGCCTTGGCGATGGCGAGTTCGATACTCGCAGCAGTCCCCGCCAGGGCTGATGTGTCCTCCACCATGAGTGACGAGAACTTCGATCACAAGTGTCTGGACAGCAATGACGCCGGTGAGGTCTACCTGCTCCCGTGCAATGGCGGGGCCTACCAGAACTGGCGATTCGCCCGGACCGGCGACAAATTCATGTTCACGATCATCAACACGAAGACCAACCGTTGCCTGGACAGCAACGGCGAGGGTAAAATTTACACCCTCTGGTGCAATGGTGGCAACTTTCAGAACTGGTACACGGACGGGCTGGCGGATTACCGGGTGCGCTCCTGGAAGAACGCGGCCACCGAGCTGTACCTGCAGGTGAACATCAATGATCACAGCAAAGTGGGCACCGCGAAATACAGCCCCTGGTTGCAGGCCTGGAAATGTGAGGTGGTCGAGAGAGGCTGAATTGGTCGGCCCGCCACGCGATGGGGGGGCGAGCCCACTATGACGATCCACCGGTCATTCGCCGGAGTGCATACCTGGTACCTCAACAGGATTGCTCTCCGGCTGGCCGGGCGCCGGAGCGTCAGCGGAACATCCAGACGATCGCGCATCGTCGTCGACGTCCTTGCTCCCGACCACCCGCCCATGCGGGCGGTGCTAGGCGCGGTCGGCCGACGGACCACCGTCGAGGTTCCTGGCGGCACTCAGGCCCTGCAGCGGCTCGGGCGCGCGTGGCTACCTCGACCTTCCCTGAGCGAGAGCAGCAACCTGCTTCGAAGCGTTCTGTGTCCCCCTCACACCATGAATCGCACACCTATCCGTATAGGTTCACGCCTCGTGAGCAAAATCGATCATGGATGGCGTCGAGACCGCGGCATTACACCGATCGACGTGGAGTCCGCCCTCGCGAAGAACGGTGACTTCAACTGGTATGTGGCACCCGCAGTCGCCGGGGGCAGTGGGGTCGAGCCGGGCACGCCGGGCCATCGGGTGCGCGTACACGGTGCCATCCGCCGGGCGCAGACCGCGCCACCGCCTGGGCGAGGGTTCCTGCTCGCCGCGCTCAACAAGAAGGTTGCGGGATCTCAGCGACCGGCCTGTACTCGGCCATCCGTCTGTGATCTCCAGTCGTCAGGTCGACACGTGATCCGTACCGGATGATGGGCGCTGCCCAACTGCTCGGGGGCGCGTCCCTCGCCCCGATTCCCTGGCTACGTGGCCACTTCGATGTTGACGGGGACGCCGACCTGCGCTGCCACGGGGGTCCAGATGTCCACGTCCTGCCCGGGTGTCTCGATGGAGACGATGAGGGCGTAGCGCGCGCCGAGGTGGCTCCGGTCACGGGCCTTGTTGTCCTTCCACCACCCGGTGACGGGGAAGATGGCGAGCATCCCGCGCCGGGCGAGGTCGGCGGCGCTCCCGGTCCAGAGGTCGGTGTGAATGGATCCGCTGCCGTGAGCCGTCGGCCCGAAGGTCCATTCCCGGGTGTCGCTCTCGGCGCTCGGCGGACGCTTCTCGTCCTCGTCGAGAGCCTTGGCGTTGAGCCTCTTGCGGAACTCCACGGTGGACTCGGTGGCGCGGCGAAGGTCGAAGCGCAGGGCATGGGACTGGTAGCGGTAGCGATCGCGCCAGCCACGGTTGGCAGGGTTCGGCTCGATGAAGTACGAGAGTGTGATCCGCAGAGTGACTGTGGCCTCGCCAAGGTCGGCGAGGACGTCCCCGGGCCAGGGCAGGTCGTGCAGGTGAAGTTCGCGGGTGTTGCCCTTCCCGTCGAACGGCTTGATCACCTCTTGGGTGATCAAAGTGAGGGCGTCGTTGGCGCTGCGGGTCGCGCGGGCGAGGTCGGGGACACCCATGCCGTACCGGCGTCGGAACGCGTCCTTGGCGGCGCGGCGGTTGCCGGCAAGCGTGAGGTGCTGCTGCATCCTCGGGGTCCAGCGAGCCGAGTGCACCATCAGGGCGCGGACCGTCTCCGGCCACAAGGACGGGTAGGTCGACATCACGGACGCTACGAGGTGAGCTGCCTGCGCGGTGGCTGCGCTGGTCGCGTTCGTGACGGTCAGGAGACGCGGCGAGCCCAGCTGTGGGCGCCGCGTCGTCAGCAACTGGAGGACGTCCGGGGTGTCGTGTGAGGTCCCGTCGGGGGACCGGGCCACATTGCCGCCTTCCAGGACCACGTCCGGCTTCGGTGGCCAGGTCCGGGCGAAGGCGACGGAGGTACGACTCAAGGGGGACAGCTCCCCGGCAGGGGCGAGGGGAGTTCACCCTGCGAAGGAGGGCTGGTCGTCCAGGTGGACGAGTTCCGTGTAGGCGCCGACGGTCAGGGCATTCCAGGCCTGGGCAGGGTCCTCGACGGGTTCGAGGTCGCTGCGGGTCAGGTGGTCGTCGTCGAAGGACCGGACGTTCCCTGCGGAGACCACGAACAGGCGCTGTTGTGCCTCGACCTCCTCGTCGAGGTAGACGAGACCGTCGTTGGTCGTGTCAATCGCCCTGCCGGCGGCGAGGGCGTCCACAGCCGCTGACCAGGAGGTCGGCCGCCCGGTCCCGCCGTCACCCCGGTCGGGCACGGCCGGCGTTGATCCGTCGGGGGCGGTGACGGCCATGGAGAAGGTTCGTCGGCGGGTCGGGGCCTGGATCTCGACCAGGCTTGCGGCGGTCGCTGTGAGCGCTCCCCACAGGTGGGGCGGGTTTCCCGTCACGGAGGGCAGGAGCTTGACCGACTCAAGGCGGTGCGTGGGCGTGACGGGGCCGGTCGACGTCATGGCGTGTCCGAGGTCGCCGAACAGGGCCAGGCCAGCCATCTCGGTGCCGTGGCCCGGACGGTCCTCAAGCCCCCAGGTGGGGTCGCAGGTGTGCTGGTCGTCCTTCTCCAGGGAGGCGGACAGCAGGGGGTGGGGCTGGTGGACCCCGGTGTCCACGACGCACACTACGGGCGCGTTCTCGTCCGCTGATTGCATGCGTTCGGCGAGCTCGTCAACCCACTCGGCCT
>JAUPKM010000108.1 GCA_030837445.1 Actinomycetota bacterium | reverse complement strand
CCGGCTCCTGTCGCATCGTGATCGGAAGGCCTCACGCTTCGTCCCGGAGTGCCGACGTTCTCGTGTCCGGGATTCTCACATGGCGAATCTCGCGGAAAGCTCGTGTCGATGTCTGATGTTCAGCTTCCGATATGCCCTGGTGAGGTGTTGTTCGACCGTGCTGACGGTGATGAACAATTTCCCAGAGATCTCACGGTTCGTGTATCCCTGGGCGGCCAACGAAGTCACCCTGAGCTCGGCGTCCGACAGCAACTGGACAACCTCGTCCGGTCCCCGCATGATTCCCGGAGATTCCGGCTTCGGAATCCTCAACGGGTTCGGGCACGAGAGAGGAGCCCAGAGCTTCGGCTCCACAGGCCTTCGCCATGTGCCACGCCTGAGCAATAGTCAAGATCTGTGGATGAAGATTCTTTAGGCTGCTTCTGCGTTGGCGGCGGGGACGTCGCGTTCGACGAGCTTGCCGCGCTCGAACCGGGCTCCGGCTCGGACGAGGGCGACCAGGTGGGGGTCGTTGACGGCGCGCCAGCGGGCCTGGGCGGCCTCGATCAACTTGAATGCCATCGCCAGCCCGGCGGCCTTCGAGCCCGGACCCTTGGTGACCTTGGTCCGATGACGTACCGTCGCGAAGGTCGACTCGATCGGATTCGTCGTGCGCAGGTGGATCCAGTGCTCGGCCGGGTAGTCGTAGAACGCGAGCAGCTCGTCCACGTCGTCGGTGATCTTCGCGGCGGCCTTGGGCCACTTGGTGCCATAGAGGGCATCGAAGGCCTTCACCGCGAAGATGACATGCTCACGGTCCTCGGCGTTGTAGATCTCCGCGAGGGCCGTCTTCGCGCCCGGGTGCGCCGACTTCGGCAGTGCCGCAAGGACAGTGAGTTCTTTCCAACCTCTCGGGGAGGTTGGAAAGAACTCACTGCCTTCGTCGTGATCGAGTCTCGCGTGGCGAACCCGCTGTTGCCGCTCCGGGTCGTCCTCAACCGCAGCCGCGGAGGCGCGTTCTTAGCGACAGTGCTCTCAGCCGCCGGCCTCTACGGCATGTTCCTGTTCCTCACGTTCTACCTCCAAGGCATCCTCAAATACTCGGCCCTTGAGGCCGGATTTGCGTTCTTGCCGTTCTCGGTAGGCATCATCATCGGCGCCACCATCACCGGTCGAGTACTTGCCAGAGCCGGACCCAGGATCATCATGACCGCCGGCATGTTCCTGGCCGCACTCGGACTGTTCTGGTTCACCCAGATCGGACTCGACAACAACTACTTCCTGCACGTCTTGCCCGCCCAAATCGTGGTCAGCATCGGCATGGGAATCGTGTTCGTCACCGTCAGTAGCACCGCACTGATCGGAGTGAAAGACGACGACTCCGGCGTCGCGAGCGCCCTCATTAACACCAGTCAACAGGTCGGCGGGTCACTCGGAACGGCACTGCTCAACACCATCGCCGCCATCGCGGCCGCCGGCTACCTCACCACGCATCACGCAGCCGGCGCACAAGCAGCCGCGGACGTACGCAGCTACCAACTGGCATTCCTGATCGCTGGCGTCATGCTCGCCGCCGGTGGAGTGCTCACACTTGTGCTCGTCAACGCTGGCAAGGCTGCTCTTCCCGTGCAGGAAGCAGAACCCTCGCCACAGCGCTAACCACACAGCTGTGCCAGCACCGAGGTGCGGCTGTTCACACCGGTCCTGGGCCGCGTTCCTCGTCACAGAACCCTGGCGAACTCCGTGCCCAGTCAATTGCAGCGAGTACCACGTGTCGTCAAGCGATGGTCCAGCAGTTCGTCCGCGGCAGCCCGGCCAGCAGGCCACACAGGAACCCGACCACCCGCCGTCGCGGCTCCACCCGCCCGAACGGCGGCGCGATCCGGCCCACCAGTTCGTCGAACTCCCGCTGCCATCGATCAAGGTCTACGCTGGCGGCAGCAGCCACCGCGCGATCTTCATTGGTCCACACAACCCGCGATGATCAACCGGTGACTGCGCCACGTCCGGGACCGGCTCGCGTCACCTAGATCACGAACTCCGGCTAGGTCCGGCGTACTGGAATCGCCCGAGCTCCAAGCGCACCGCGATCACCCGTCCGGGTCGTGTACCAGTCCGCCAGCATCTGGGCGATCAGGTGCGCAGGATGCACGACCAGGACGTCGCGGGGGAGTGCGGCGACCAACAGCACCGGCAGGGCACGGGTGATCCCGCACATCCGGCGCGCGGGCGCCGGGAGGCCCAGCTCCCCGCGGTCACCAACCACGTGCAGCCCCGCAGGCGTGGAGCCGACCACGAGCACGCCCTCGGTGACGGCGATGTCGACCCGGTGGCCGGCAACCCAGCCCAGCGCCCGTAGCAGAGGATCGCGCGGTCAGCCGGCCGGAGGCGTCCAGACGCGCGGTGTCGATCAGCAGGTCGCCCGGCTCGGTCCCGGCCGGTAGCCCCGGTGCGGGCAGCAGCGGCAGGGGTGCCGGTGTCGGTGGTCGGCCACCGGCCAGGCGGGTGGGGACCAGGGCAGTGATCAACTGTTCGTCGCGGCGCAGGGCGGACGTTCGGGAGGGTCATGCGCGGCCTAGTCACCATCCCGCCGTCCACGCAGCACAGACGAGAACCTCGTCCGGCACGTGCCCAGATGCCAGCTCCGAACGAGCCGGACGACAGGTACCAGCGGGGTGTGCATCGAGGTGGACTCACCTTGGTGAAATCCCACGTGTTCGGTGGACTTCCAAGGACCGGTGTCGGAGGATCGAACGAACCGAAAACCAACCAGGGCAACGGCTCCAGGCACCATCCACCTGGGCCGACGCTGCCGCCCATCATGGGATGGTGACCCGGCAGCCCGCCGGATTCCGGTCGTCGTCAAGCGGTCACGGCATCGAGCGGCTCCGCACGACCCTTCAGGCCCTGGCGTTGCAGGCCTTCCGGCTCAGGCGGGGGCGTTCTTGGCCAGCGAGTCGAAGGCTGTCATTGCTTCCCGGTCGAGCTGGATCCGGACGGCTGCGACGTTGTCGGCCAGGTGTGCAAGATTACGGGTGCCGGGGATCAGCAGCGTGGCCGGGCGGTGCCGCAGCAGCCAGGCCAGCTACGGAGCTTGCTGGCGCCGGGGGTGAGGGGGTGCGCTGATCAGCCACCGCCAGCGCGGTTGCTCGGTGCCTGTCACGAGCAGGCAGAGCACGGTCACGGCTGCCGCGACCCACCCGGGCCAGAGCACCCACGCTGCTGCTGTGGCCGCTGCGAGCTGCATCAGCACCAGGAGGATCGTCACGACGCCAGGCACCGGTACGAGCGTGCCGCCGCCCGGCCTGTCGCCTGGCGTACCGAACAGCGCGGGCAATCCGATCAGTAACACCAAGGCCCCGATCGCCAGGGGTATCGAGTGCGGCCAAAGAGCCCAAGGAGCGCCCACCCATGCGATCAGTTCGGTGAGGAAGCGCAACGCCCCACGGGCGTAGTCGTTCCGGGATGGGTTCGCCGTGATCACAGTCTGGGCCGCCTGTTGTTCGTCAGCGCGTGAGATGCCCCAGGACTCGGGGTCGACGTGGTCGCCCGTAGGCCGTGGTCGATGAAGGTGATCATCCAGGTGAAGCTGTCGTCGATGTCGGTGTCGATCTGGAAGCCGTCGGCGACTTCCAGGGTCGCGAAGCCGTGCAGCATGCTGCGCACCATTCGCAGGGCGTGGGTCTCCTGGTTGGGGTCCAGCTTGTATCCGTGCAGCGCGGCCGCCAGGGAGCGCAGTGCCCTGTTGCTGGCTGGGATGAACGGGTCGTCGGGCCCGGTCGCGCGGACGTTGTTGGCTGCCGCGTACCGGCCGGGGTGTTGGCGGACGTATGTCCGCATGGCCTGTGCGGCGGCGGCGAGAGCGTCGCTGCCGGCCCGTCCCTGGGTGGAGTCGCGGATGGCATCGCCGACCTCGGTCACGGCCAGAACGGCGATGCGGTGGACCAGATCGGCCTGGCTGGTGACGTGTTTGTAGAGCGACGGCGCCTTGACCCCGAGCCGTTCGGCGAGCAGGTTCATGCTGAGGTGAGCCAAACCGACCTCGTCGGCCAGCGCGGCCGCAGCCTCGGTGACCGAGGCTGGGGCCAGTCCGGCCCTAGGCATGGGCGGCCACCGTGGCCAGGAAGGGCAGCGCCAGCGCGGCGACCTGATCGGGGTTCTGGGCGTGCAGGTAGTGACCGGCACCCTCAATGACGGCCAGCTGCCCCAGGCCGCGGGGCAGATCGGCGATGATCCTTTGGCCTTCGGCGGCCGCATCGCGCCAGTCGGGATCGAGGCTGCCCTCGATGACCAGGACCGGGCAGGCGACGTTGGGCAGTTGCGCGCCGGCGTCGCTCGGGTTGGCCTTGCACATGGCCTGAAGGACCTTCATCCGGCCGGGTTCGCTCAACTTGGCCTCAATGCGCGCCAGCTCACCGGCCCAGTCGGCAGGCTCGACCGGGTAGGCCACGTCGAGGTACTTCTTCCAGCTGGCCAGCCGGCCCAGCAGCATGACCTGCGCCAGCTGGCTGTAGCCAGTCCGGAAGCGCCTCACTCGTGCCAGCCCAGCGAGGTCGAAGGCCTGTGCGCGGGTGAACGGAGCCAGCTCGACAACCCCGGTGATCAGGTCAGGCGCGGTGGCGGTCGCGATGGTCGCGGCGCCACCGCTGATCGAATGGCCGATGATCACGGCTGGGCCGCCGAGGTGGCGCACGACGGCGACCAGGTCGCCCGCGATGTCGCTGCGGCTGTAGCCATCCCAGTCGGGACTGGAGTCGCCGCAACCGCGGATGTCGACGTTGGCGACCCGGTATCCAGCGGCGGCAAGAATCGGGGCGAGGAAGCGGTAGGAGTGCCGGCTATCGCCGATGCCATGCGCCAGGACGACCAGCGGTCCCTGCCCAGTCACGTCGTAGGCGAGGGTTCTCCCCGCCAGGCTCAGGTATTCGATCATGACACCCTCCGAAATTCGGCTAATTGAATTAACCACAAGCTAATGTCATTAGCCAGAGACGTCAACAGGATCTTGTGCGCGCGCATCTGATCGACAATCAACAGGTAGCGGGTGTCCTGGTGACGGTGGGTGCGGGCTCGGCCTGCGAGGCGAACAGCGGCGCGTCCTCGTAGACCGCGGCGCGGACCTGACCGGGCGCCGCGAAGGCGGACAGCCAGGCCGCGATCACGCCGCCGGACGACAGCCCGCAGACTACGACCGGCCGATTG
>JAUPKM010000107.1 GCA_030837445.1 Actinomycetota bacterium | reverse complement strand
GCTCGTCGCGGCCGGAATCCTCACGGAGACAACGAACAAGAAGCGTGGGCAGATCTGGCGGTCCATCGACGTCATCACCGCCCTGGATGCCTTCGCCGCCAGAAGCGGGCGCAGAACTCGGTCCCAGAACACGTAGCCCAGGAAGGTTCTCAACCTGAACGGCCGGTTCTCGAACACACGGCGGCGATGTTGGTACACGTGATCTCCGGTGGGAGGAAGACACTCGGCCGTCCGTGCCAGATGACGGCGAGCTCGTCCCTGGCGCGGGTGGCGGCCACGAACACCAGGGAACGCGCTCGGATCACCTCCTGCGCGTACTGCTGAACATCGGTGTCGAGGTAGCGGCGGACACGCCAGCCGGGCACGTTCTCGTCGTCGACGTATGCCAGGACGACGCGGCGGAACTCCAGTCCCTTGAACCGGTGGAAGGTGCCCACCTGCACGGTGTCCACGGACAACGAAGCGTTGGCGCCGTCCTTGCCGATGATGGTGACCGGGATGCCGAGCCTCTCCAAGGCCGACTGGACCTGCTCGGCGTGACGCTTCGTGGGGACGGCGACGGCGAGAGCCTCCTGAAGCCCCTCGGAACGCCAGCGTGCCAGTTGAGCGGCGGCGGCGCTGGCGACATCGTGTTCGGTCTGAACGGCGGTACCGGTCGGTTGTGCTCCGCGAAGCAGAGAGCGGTAACCGTCCAAGGTGTCGGAGCCGTCGTCGAGGTCGTCGAAGGATGAGCTGTCGAGGATCCGTGCGGCGGTGCGCAGGATCTGTCCGGTGCTGCGGTAGCTGAGAGTCAGGCGCCTGGAGTTTCCGGTGATCTTGATGCCAAGGCTTTTCAAGGTGACGTAACGCGAATACAGACGCTGATGGGTGTCGCCGCAAATAAACAGATCGTTGGGGCGCGGAGCCGTCATCGCGCGAAGCATGCGCCAGTGGGCCGGGCTCAGGTCCTGAGCCTCGTCCACGACGATGTGCTGATAGCGGTACCGGGGGCGGGAGGCGACGCTGATGTCGTCGCGCTCGTCGGCGGCGGCGACGAGGGCGGCATGGGCCTGTTCGCGGCGTGCGGCCAGGTCGGCGATCAGTTCGGGGGTGGCCTTGCCGATCTTGGCGAGACGAGCGGAGAACTGCTCGCACAGGTCCCAGATCTCGCCTCGGTCCTTGCGGGTCAGGGTGCGGCCCCGGCCGACCCGACGGGCACGGAAGTATTGGGCCCGGGTGTCCAGGGACTGCCCGACGATGACCTGGGTCCATTCGTCCATCAGGAAGTCGCGATCCCAGCGGCTGCGGACTTCGCTCTCGCTGAGCAGTTCTCCCCACAGCTGCCGGGCCTGCTCGTCGGCGAGAAAACCGGGCCGGTTGCCGGGGCCGGCGTCGCTGAGGACACGATGGGCGAGCCGGTCGACCGAGACGACGTCGACGCGCTGCAATTCGTGCGGCTCGCAGATCAAGGACAACCGCTGGGTGAGATCACTGGCGAGATTGCGGGTGAAGGTGGTGAGCAGGATGGCTCGGTCGGTTCCGTCAGGGTCGAGCTGACGGGCCAGGACCTTGACACGGTGCAGAGCGACGACGGTCTTGCCCGTGCCGGGGCCACCGGAGACCCGGGCGGAGCCGCTGTAGAGGGGCTTGTCGACGATCTTCCGCTGGGTGGGGTGCAGGAACGCCTGCCAGCGGGCGAACGGATCGCTGAGGACGGCGCGGAGGGTGGCGTCGTCGCTCGTGACGACGGTGGCGGGGCGGGTGAGGGCGGCGAGGTAGTCCTGCGGGTCGACCTGTCCGCCAGCCCGGACCGGCTCGGTGATGTGTTCGTCGATCCATTCGAGGCTCTTGCGATCGTGCAGGGCCATGAGGACTTCACTGGTGGTCTGCGGGGTGGAGTCCGCATAGACCAGTGCGAGGAGTTGTCCCTCGGTGCTCAGGGCCCGGATGCGGTCGATGAGCAGCTCGGACACTCCGAGCCGGACGAGTTCGGCGTCGGTCCAGGGGGTGAACAAGTACGCGACGTCGTCGCTCGTTGTCTCCGCGGGCGGATCCGGAACCGGGCCTGGGGTTTTGGGAGCCGGGAGAACCCGTCCGACCAGGCTGTCCCCGACGGGGGTGAGGTCCAGGACGTCATCGGCGATCACTTCGAGACCACCGGTGACTCGGTTGATGGTGTAGCGGAACCGGTCCAGGTTGTTGTACTCGGCGTGGGTGCCCACGGCGACCAGCAGGTAGCTGTTCGCCTCCACCTTGATCATGATTGCCCGGTAGGAGCGGTTCACCCGGGCCGAGTAGAGCCGGTCGTCCCCTCGGAGCGGCTCAAGGTTGAGCCCGCGGCTCTCGGGGTTCTTCCGGAACTTGTGCATGAACTCGTAGACCTGACCGATGACCGCCGGGGGGAGCTTGATGATCTCCTTGTCGGCCCGGTCGAGGATCTGCAGCGTGGCCTGATCGTCTCTGCTCATCGGGTGCCTCCGCCCGTGCCGCGAAGGAGAGCGGCGAGTTCGTCGATGGTCCAGTCGTCCACGGTCCGGACCGTCCATCCCTGGTGCCGCAACGCCGAGATGGCCGCCTGCTGGTCGGCGTCGGCGTGCGGGGTTCCGTCGGCGCGGAGCAGGATCCCGATCCGTAGCTCGGGCCACGCCAGGTCGACGACGTGCTTCTCGACCCCGATCTCGTAGGTCAGCTCCGGGAGCGGCGCCTGCCGCAGGGCGAGCCCCAGCAGGTACTTCTCCAGCTCGGTCTCGGCGTCGGTCAGGTCGTCGATCAGCTCACGCCACGCGGCGTCGACGTCCAGATCGGCGGTCGGCGACTCGGGGACGGCGCGTGGCGGCACCCCGAGCCAGGTGCTCGTCTGCTCGTCGAGCGTGCCGGGGGCGGGCCTGGCCCGGTCGAGGGCGACGAGCAGGCCCGACGGGTCGTCGTCCGCGGTGAGCGCGATCTGGCGACCGTGGCCGGCCGGTTCCGTGCCCCGGTCGAGGAACTGAAGGATGTTGCCCCACCAGAGCCACGCCGCCCACCGGGTGCGGTGGTCCGGGTCGGAGGCCACGGTGGCGACCCTGTCGTCGACGACGGGGATCGCCGTCCAGATCGGGCGGCGCCGGCGCTGGTCGTAGACCAGGACGACGGGACAGCCGTTGTCGTCCACGGCCCGCATCACGACGATCCGTTCCCTGGCCCGTGCCGTGGGCAGTCCCTCACCCCGCAGCGCGGAACGGACCGCCGACGCCACCTCGGCCGAAGGACAGGGACAGGCGCGCCCCGGCTCCCGGTTGATCCCCTCGGTGAGCCCGACGGCGGTGGCTTCGGCGCGGGCCCTCCATCTCGCCAGGTCGGGATCGCGGAGCAGCTCGAGCAGCAGGGTCGCCGGGTTGTTCCACACCGTGGCATCGAGCTCGTTGCCGGAGCGCCCGGTGGATCGTGCGTAGGCCGTCTTGGCCCGGTCCTGCGCGTTGCCCTTGTACGGCGGCCACACCGGCCCACGGGAGTTCTTCACCTCCTCGTCCAGGAAGCGCGTGATGTCGTCCCAGGTCAGTTGCAGGACGAGGTACCCGTTGGCCCGCAGCGCCGCCCGCTTGGCCGCGTCGTCACGCAACCGGTTGTGCCGGGGGGAGGCGTGGTACTCGTAGCCGTCGAGGTAGACGACGACGTCCAGCGGGGTCCGGCTGTCGAGCAGTTTGAAGTGCACGTCGGGGCGGGTGCCGTCGATGGTGTTCTGCAGCCGCATCCGCCACTGGACGACCGTGCGGTCCGGCCGTTCCAGCCGCAGGTCGGCGATCCGGACGCCGTCCCGGGGGGTGAGCCGGGTGAACTGGGCCCCGTTGTCGGGCTGGGCCGCCCATCGTTCGAGGGCGTCGAGCCAGCGGCGCTCCAGCTCGCTCTCGACCTGCGCCACCAGCGAGATGTCCGCGGTCGGCTGGTTCTCCTCGACGTCCCAGGCCTCCAGCAGATCTCGCAGCAGCTCCCGGGCCTCGGTCCGGCTCATCAGCGGGTAGTCCCGGTCGGCGGCGTGCCGGAGCAGGCAACGGTGGCAGGCAGGAAGGCCCTGGGTGGCGCACTCGCAGGTAGCCACGATGTCGAGGGCGGCCTGTAGCACTCGCTTGAGTTCGCAGGGCCGGGCCAGCCGCTCCAGATACCCGGTGCCGCTGGGTTGGGTGTCGTAGAACACCAGGTATTGGCGGGTCCGGCCGCTGTCCCGCTCGGGCATCCTGGCCCGCAGATGGCGCAGGTGGTCCGGTTCGCCGCCGTAGCACGCCGCGATTCCCAGCTGCAGGGCCGCCGCGAACGAGGTGATCCGGGACTCCACCTGGAGGGTGACCGCGGGCACCAGGATCCGCAGCGCCTCGGTGACCAGTTCGTGGGCCAGCACCAGCTCGACGTGCTCGTCGCCGTCCTGCCGGTTGCGGCGGCGGGGGCACCACGACTGGTGGTGGTCGGTCCGGCCGGCGACGCCGCCGGCGCTGGACGCCGCCGTGCCGGGTAGCGCGGCGGGAGCGGTCGGCGGTCCGTCGACGCTCGTCCCGCCGCACTCGGGGCAGACGTAGAACGGGTTGTAGCGGACCTCTTCTCCGGCGAACCACCGGTCGGGACGGCGGTCGTACCTCGCCGGCCCCAGATTGACGTGCCGGATCACGGCGTCCCGGGAGTAGTCGACCCCGAACGTGCGGGCACGCAGCCGCCAGGAACCGGCGGGGTTCGGTTCGAGGTCGGCGGCGACCGCCACGGTGTACGACTGGGACTCTCGTTCGTCGCTCTCGTCCCTGATCCGGGCGTCGTCGCGCCGGGACCAGGACTGCACCCGCGACGGTTTGAGCACCCGGTAGAGGCTGGCGGCGTCCGACAGATCCGTGCTCTGGCAGCGGGGACAGGCCGACACGTCGCGCTGGGCGTTCTGGGTGCGCACGTAGCCGCACTCCGAGCACACCCGCCACCAGTGCCATCGCGGAGCCGCGGCCGTCCCGATCTCCAGCCCGGTGACCCGGTGTTTGAATCCCTGGGCGTAGAAGGTGTTGCCCGGCGCCAGCTCTCGCAGAGCCACGCTGGCCGGTCGCGAGTACTCCATCACCGTGGACACGTAGTGGCGCCGGTCAGTGGCCTCGTCGTGGGTCTGGGACACCACGGTCGCCTCCAGCGTGGTGGAGGAGTCGATCAGGGAGTAGTTGGGCAGCAGCCCATACCCGATCAGATACGCGTGGGCGAGGGTCTTCGCCTTGTCCTTCTTCAGCGAGGTCAGGGCGCGCCATTCCTGCGAGAGGTCGCGACGCACCGCTGCCTGAACCGGGTCGGCCTCCACCAACGCCGCCCGGGTGGCGTCGATCTCGTTCAGCCGTCCGGAGATGCTCGCCAGGTGGTCGCGCCAGTCCTGCTCCGCGGCGGCCAGCCGGACGGCGAGGCCCCCGGCCGCCCACTGCCGCACCTGTTCGACCGCCTGCGGGGTCAGCACCCCCGCGAACAGGTGGACGAACCGGGAGACCAGGGCGTCCCGGTCCCTCTCGGCATGCCGGACCAGTCGTTCCAGCCAGCCACCGGCCCCGGTGAGGTCCCTGACCATGGCCGGCATGCCCTCCAGGGTCGGCCACCGGCCGGCGGACGCCGTGTCCAGCAGGTAGGCCAGGTACTGGCGGCGAAGGATCTCCGCCGCCGAGAGGTAGCACCCGGGCGGGGTGATCGTCCCGGAGATCATCTGAGTCGGGTCCGCGAGGTAGTACCCGTCCCGGTTCCGCCCGCCGGTCACCGTCACGACCAGCGCGTTGCCGTCGCGCCGCCCGGCCCGCCCGGCCCGCTGCACGTAGTTCGCCGGGGTCGGCGGCAGCGAGGCGAGCAACACCGCGGACAGGTCACCGATGTCGATGCCCATCTCCAGGGTCGGCGTGCAGGACAGCACGTTCGGGTCGTCGAACCGGTCCCCGGCGGCGAACCGGCGTTCCACCGTCTCCCGCTGCGCCCGGGTCAGCTGGCTGGTGTGCTCCGCCGTGATCACCCTGAACGCGCCGCCGCGCAGGTACAGCGAGCGGTAGTAGTCGTCCGGGGCGGTGCGGTCGGGGTCGTGCACCATCCGGCCGCCGCACCGGAACCTCGGGCAGCGCTGTCGCAGCCAGTCGTCGACCTGCTCCGGTGACACGGTCTGGCGCCAGGCGCACCGGTCGCAGCGGACCCCCGCCTCCACCGCGTCGTGGTCGTCGAGCCGCCGGACCACCAGATGCCCCGGCTGCAACCCGTACACCGTCGCTCCCGCCTGCGTACCCGCCGAAGCCAGGACTCCCTGCCCGGCCAAGGCCGGAACGAGATCCCGCAGGAACCCCGCAGCGTGTTCGGCCGAGACGCCGAGCACCCGCTGCACCCAGTCCACGTACCATCCGCCGCGCGCGTCGAACAGGTCGAGCTCGCTGCGGAGCGGCCTCGCCGTCGCGGGGAAGCTGGGTGCCGCGATGCCCTTGACGAAGGCCGGCATGCCGTCAGGACGGCCACCCCAGATCCGGTAGCGGCGCCCGTCGTTGGCCAGGTACGCGTCGAGCCAGCGATGCCGGACGCCGCCACGTACCCGGACCCGGTCCAGCAGCCCGCGCAGCAGCACCCGATGCACGCCGAAGTCACCGGCCCCGTCGTCGAGGCGGTGGACCGCCTGCCGCTCGAAGATCTCCTGGCTGGTCCGGACGGCCTTCACCAGGTCGGGAACGTGAACCCAGGTGCTGGCCGCTCTGGTCAGCTCCAGGGTCCGCCCCTGCCGGGACCTCAACCCGGTCTCCAGGACGACGGCGAGCGCCAGCCGGTCGGCGACCAGCCGCCAGGTGGCCTCGTCCTGCGCGCCACGGCTGAGCAAGAACTTGATCTCCTCCCGGTCGTGCAGGTCGGGGGAGAGCACCGCCCGGAGCATGTCGAGGTCGCGGGCGGAGGCCTTGATGGCGTCCGCGATGAGGTCGTTCAGCGGCACCGGCCCGCGCCCGTCCAGCTGGGCGGCCAGCATCGCCCGGAGCGAGAACGTGTACGACCGGTTGGCGACGAAGCCGCCCCGGTGGGCGGCGTCCTGTACCGAGTCGCTGAACATCAGCGACTTGCGGTGCCTGCCGGTCAGCTCTGCGCCGGTGAACAGCTGGGTCACCGCTACCGACGCCAGCGAGGCCACCGCCGATCCCAGGAACCGGATCCCGTTCTCCGTCTCGCAGGCGGGGCACTGGTCCTGGTCGGAGTGGCGGGCGGCGTCCTGGGTCCGGTCGAGGTGGACGACGATTCCGGCGTCCCCGAGGTCCCGGTCGTCCCCGGGCCGGAAAGGCCGCAGCACACGGTCACGCTGCAACACCATCAGGCCTTTGCCGTCGACGTTCCTGGCCACCTCCTGCGCGGAGGCGTGGATCAGCGCGCGGGTGCGTCGCTTGTCCCGGCCGACGGAGGCCCGGTAGATGTCCTCCGCCTCGACGTTCGGGTGGTCCGGCTCGTGCTCGTTGAGCAGCAACGCCCATCCCGAACCCTGGCAGTGCCGGCAGTACACCGCCGGCAGCACGAAGTCGTCTCCCGCCGCGACGGCACGGGCGGGTGGCTCGTCGTCTTCGGCGAAGTCGCGCAGGCCGCCGCCGGAGGCCCCACCGAGCCAGCCGAACCTTGGCTCCGGGCTCACGGCCCGTTGCAGCCGGGTGACCGACCTGATCCACAGGTGCAACTGCACCTGCACCACCGGCGAGCTCTCCGCCAGCAGCTGCTCCTCGTCGTCCGGCGCCGTTCGGGACGGGCGTGGTGGCAGGTACTCGGTGTTCGCCTCCTCGGCCTCCAGGTTTCGCGGCGGGTAGCTGTGAGGTACGCGGGCCAGGGACAACAATCCGACGAACCGGGCGAGCGCGGCGGCGAGTACCTCCGGCGCGGTGGTGCTCGCGCTGCCCCAGGCCCGGGCCCCGAACCGGGGCAGCCGGTCGAGGATGTCCTGGGCGGGGAGCGCCTGGTCCTGGAGGATCTCCAGCAGGGCCGAGGTCAGCGGATGCCGCCGCAACAGCCAGCCCAGCCGGTACGGGTCGGCGGTGCGTTCGTTCAGGAACATCTCGGCCAGGGCCTCGACCTGACGGCGCCCGGTGGGGGTGGCCGGGGCCTCGTCCAGCGGCATCCCCGCCACCGCTACCGGCGAGGGTGTCGGCAGCCCCTGGTCGGGGGCGAGCAGGGTGGCCTCGACGTCGCGCCGCTCCTCCCCGATCACCGACGCCTCGTCGAAGTGGCAGCCGAACACCTCACCGGCCACGTCCCGCAGGGACCGGGAGAACCCCTCTCGGCCCTCGCCGAGGGTGGCCGAGGTCGCCACCGGGCAGATGTCACCGAGCGGCCTGCCGGGCCGGTCCTGGCCGGACGCCGCGGCGAGGCGCCGCAGCAGGATCGCGACGTCGCTGGCCTGCGCGCCGTCGTAGGTGTGGAACTCGTCCAGCACCACGTACGCCAGCCGCTCGGTGTTCCACAGCGGGCGGTCCAGTGGGCGCTGAAGCAGAAGGTCGAGCATCTTGTAGTTGGTGATCAGGATGTCGGGGGGCTGCTGCCGGATGGCGTCCCGGTCGACCAGCACCTGGTGCTGCGACGTGCCCTCCTCGACCCGGCCGGGGACGTCGCCGATGTAGAGGCCGACGGTCAACCCGGCCAGCTCGCCCTGCCGGTCGAGCAGTTCCCGGATCCGCTTCACCTGGTCGGTGGCCAGCGCGTTCATCGGGTACAGCAGCACGGCCTTGACGCCACGATTGCCCCGCCGGTTCTCCCGCAGGCAATGGTCGATGACCGGGTAGAGGAAAGCCTCCGTCTTGCCCGACCCCGTCCCGGTGGTGACCAGCGTCGGCCTGCCCGGCCCGTTCCGGGTGCCCAGCCTCTCGAAGGCCCGTGCCTGGTGTGCGTACGGCGTGAACCCGTCCGGCAGCCACTCCAGCGCGTCCCGCCACCCGCCGTCGCCGGCGTGCTGGAACGCCGTCCGCACCCGCAGGTACGGGCCACGGAAGATCCCCTGATCGGGGTCTTCGAGGAACGACTCCAGATTCGCCCGCACCCGTTCGTCCGACAGCGCGAACGTCGTGGTCAGGTACTGGGTGACACTCCGCCGCAGCCCTTCCGCGGCCATGCTCGGTCTCATCGGCCCGCCTCCACGGATTTCGCAGGCGTCTTCGCCGGCCAGGACGGCGCGCGCTCGTCGTCGAGGGCGGCGCTGCTCCCGGCGGCCAGCCGCTTCGTGAACACCTCATGCGCCTGCCGCATCTCGGCCACCCGGTCCGCCTTGTAGTAGGGCGGCGGGAACCCCTCTGGCGGAGGATTGCTCGCCGGATCCTCAAGATAGGCCTGAAGCTGACCCCAATGCTCCTTCGTCTGCCCGGCGCCGTAAATGTTGTGGTGAGGACTGAGTCGGCACCCAGAAGAGCTAAACCACATAGCGCTCTCATATTGGTTTAGTACCGGAAACCGTGATAGATAGATTGATATGAGTTGACTGGCGGTGAGCCCAAGCCACACTGCGACCAAGGCGTCCATCTCCACTAGAGCTGCCCGTCGCTCCCGATCGGAGCGTAGCGGTGTGCCCACGTTCCACTGGGGACCGATTGTCTGAAGATCCTGGGTTCCAGGCCACTCGAAGGCCCAGGAATCAGACTGCCATGAGGGCCGGTATAGCTCCTCCCAAAGCGGCGACCAGGCGGTGGTTAGACAATTCATTCGCATAGTGCGCAAGAGGAGTGCTGGCGCCAAGGGATGATCACTTCGGGGAGCTGGCATGGCGCGGGCATTGCTGAGTCGTAGGTGAGAACTTCCCATCACGCGAAGCAAGTAGTCAATGGGAAGCGTGCTCCACATGCCGGACCACAATGCGGTTAGCTGCGTATTTGCCAATCGGCCGCTTTGCAGCCCATCAACGTGTGACACGGAGCGTGGAATCAGTGCCATGAAAAGACTCCTGTCCGTGTCTGATGCGATCTGACAGCGCCATGCCGCGCGAAAGAAGTCGCTAGATTTGCGGGTGGTGCCATCCATATCATGCCACTGATCTTGAGACTTTTCGAATTGTTCCTTGCTGCAGATTCGGCGATATGGTGTGGGCGGTACGTAGTCGGCGGGCAATGTCATCAAGTCGGTCGGTCGGGAGCCTTCATTTTCAATGGGTGACTTTAGAATTGGGGTTGCCACGCCGATTTGAGGCCCCTTAAGTACGACGTCCTCCCAGTCGCTTGGTTTGCTTGGCTGCCACTGAATGAGCCTGGTTCTTTTCGCTAGGCCTTCATCAAATCCGTTTGTGACTGCGGGGTTCGAGGCGCTGAGTCGGTCTGGATAATTCGCAAGAATAGCGAGAACTTCTTCTTCGTGAGTTGTAAGTGGATTTAGCAGTCGTGCGGAGCTGGGATCTCCTTTATCGCCAAGCACGGACTGCCAGTGTCGCAGAGTGTCAAGTGTTGCTCTCACTACTCTGCTGGGGTGGGGACGGATATCCCAGTCGCCTTCAAACTTAACGCCAGGAATTAACTCACTGGCTCCTGGGTGCCCATTTCTATATGCGAGAATGGATTCAATTAGAGTGTTGGGATCAAGAATCCAACTCAAATGGACAAAATCCGGGTCGTGTGGGTATCCGTATATCTGCAATCCTATGTGTGTGCTGTGGCCAATAGGTGGAGGAAAAAAGCGATGACTGGAGTTTACGAAGTCGGCATGTATTCTTAGATGACGATATGAAGCGCTGCGAAGAGGTGCCTCCTTTGAGCCGTTGAAATGTGTGTCCGGATGCAGAAGCCCCGTTGTTCCTTGGCGGTGCTGGTTGGCCCAGGCGCGACACATGAATGCCCGATAGAGGTTTGGTCGAGTCCCGGTTATGAGGGGGTAGGTCGTGGAATGACTGAGTGAATTGGAGCACCCTGCCACTAAAGCGCTTTCTTGAAGATATTCATCTGTTGTTGTTTCTGATGACAAGAGGCGCTTTCGGTGGCGGTCCCATTCCCCTCGGTCTGGCTTTTCGATGAGCCCGAACCATGGGTCATTCTCGGCGAGGACCAGCCTTTCATCCCAGTCGGGTCGGACCCAGGGTGGGTTTCCGACTTGGAGGTCGAAGCCGCCGCTGGACATGGGGCGGACGAAGTCCAGGTCCCAGTGGAAGAAGCCTCGGTCGGCGGCGATCTCCTGCAAAGGCTGGAGCCAGGGGAAGCGGGTGGCGATCTGGGTTGCTTCGAGGCAGCGGAAGCGGATCGGGATGGTGTTCTCGTAGGCGTCGAGGTCGTCGAGGGAGGTGAACTGCTGGAGCAGGTTCTCGCCCCTCTTGCTCGGCTTGTCCTTGACGCCGAGGAGGGCCTCGGCGAAGTCCAGCCAGTCGGCGAGCGACGTCAGCGGAATGGTGCTCACCGCCGCCAGACTCGCAGCGAGCGCCTTGCGCTCCTTCGCGAGCCTGGCGGCCTCTCTGCGCAGCTCGCGTTCCTCGGCCTCCTGCACCTTCTGCTCGTCGACGAGGCCGAGCGAGTCGAAGAGGGTGAGTTCCTCGACGCCCGTCAGTTCGAGGTCGGAGATCAGCGCTCCCTGCCCGGGCGCGGTGCGCAGTGCGGGGGAGCCGCTCTGCTGAGGCTGGGGGAGAGGCGCCGGCGCGTCGTCCGGGGGGATGGCCGGAAGCGGGGTCGGGGGCAGGATCAGCGCTTCGATGGAGGCGAAGGTGTCGACCAGGTGGGTGGGGGCGAACCAGAGCGCGCACCACACGTCCATCAGGGTCTTCAGCCGCCAGTACGGGCTGCCGACGCGGAACAGGTCGGCGCGCACCTGCTCGCGCGTGCGGATCGCGGCGACGGCCGGTCGACGCTCGGCGCCCCAGACCGGGAGGTCCCGCCGGACCTGCTGCTCGGACAGCTCGACTCGCGCGCGGACCAGCTCCCACAGCTGTTCCACCCGAACCGCCAGCGCCGTCAACCGGCGGGCCTGCGCCTCGGTCGGTTTGCGCAGCATGGTGCGCCGCCAGGCGGAGAGCCGCTTGGCGCGCTCGCCGTCCAGTTCCTTGGCCTCCTTGGTGGTGGCGGCGACTCCCCAACCTGAGCTGGGCAGCAGGAACTGGTGTACCCGCCCGTCCGGCAGTTCCCGCTCGGTGAGCGGCAGCCGCTCGGGGGTCTCGTTGGCCCAGGTCGCCGTGGTCACCTGGGCGTGGGTGTAGGTGGTGCGGGTGCAGCCGATCAGGCTGTCTCCCCGGCGCAGGTGCAGGCCGAGCCACGGAGCCTGCAGTCCCTTGTGCATCACGTTCAGCCACACCGAGACCTCGGCGAGCTCGACCGCGGTGTCGTTGAGGTCGACGCCGTAGCAGTTGTGCAGGGCGAGGTACGCCTTGGTGCGCTGCAACTCGATCCGGTAGTCCTCATCCGGGATGGTCTCGCCCAGCTCGGCCTGGCGGCGGCGCAGGTACTCGGCGGCGACCTGGTTGATCGCCTCGTTGAGGAACGCGCCCGAGCCGAGGGCCGGTTCGCAGATCGTCCAGTCGAGCATCTCGGCGGCGCGCGTGACGACGCCGTCTTGGTCGAGGCGTTCGGCCAGGGTCAGCTGGACGACGGTGCGCGTCAGCGACTCGGGCGAGGAGTAGGAGGCGCTGTAGTCGATATCCCGGCCGGCGAGCCGGAAGACGAACGAGCCGGTCTCGTGGCGGCGGCGGGACCGCACTCCCGTCTCCGGGTCGGGGTCGCTGACGAACGCGCTGTCGGGGTACTGGTCGGCCTTCGACGCCGGGATGAGCCACGAGCCGTCCTTGTCGCCGTCCCGCTCGCCGTTCTTGGCGACTTCGAGCAGCTCCTCGGCGGCGATCGTCCCGGTGTAGGACATCAGGCCTTCGTAGACGGCGCCGAGCTGGTTGATGCCGAGCTGGGCATAGCTGATGAAGCCGCCCCGGCCCTTGCGCCCGCCGCTGGCGAGCATGAGCTTGCGCAGCACGGTGTACAGGCAGCGGTCGCGCAGCCGGGTGTCGTAGCGGGGGGCGTCGGGGTCGTCGG
>JAUPKM010000106.1 GCA_030837445.1 Actinomycetota bacterium | reverse complement strand
CGGCAAGGTTCTCCGGGGATCCTGGCTGGACAAAGATCAGAAGTTCACCCTCTTCTCCGCCATGATCCACGATGACGGGATACCCGTGGCTCAGCTTCACGTACCGGCCTCGACGAGCGAGATCACGCAGGTAGCGGCACTGATCGACACGATCGACACGCGTCCGGGGAAAACCCTGGTCACCCTGGACGCAGCCCACACCCAGAGAAACTACAGCCCGCCTCCTGAAGGCACGGAAAATCGACTACCTGATGTGTGTAAAAGGAAATCAACCCAAACTCCAGGAAGAAATAGCCGCCCGATTCCGAAACATCGTCACCAGGACAGGCCCCTGCGACACGCCACCCGAGCATCTCGTCGAAGAACACGCCCACGGCAGAATCACGCGATGGTCGACGTGGGTCCTCCCCGCGGACGGGATCGATTTTCCTCATGCTAAACAAATATCCTGCATACGCAGAGACGTCTACGACCTGGACCGGCAGGCGAACAGCAAATAATTTGCCTTGATGATCACCGGTGCCGGGCCGGAAATCCTGTCAGCCGAAGGAATCCACACCAGAACCCGAAACCACTGGGGCATTGAAACAAAAATCCACTGGTGCCGTGACGTCACCTGGAACGAGGACAAAAACCAGTCGCATACAGGAAACACAGCCCAGACACTGGCGGCATTGAAGAACCTTGCCCTCGGAGTATTCCGACTCGCCGGGATCCCAGAAATCAAACGAGCCACAGAATGGATAGCCCGCAACCGCAGACGCGCCACAGACCTCCTAGTCGCCCTGTGACGAGTTGACCACACACAGTGACCTCAGAACAGCCCTGCTGCGGGGATCCCACGCCGTGCGGGAGAAGAACCAGTGCGCCCGGTGATGCGACCAGAGCTGGGACAACCCGGTGCCAGTGAGCATACCGGTCACTGTCCGAGGCCCTCGGGAGACGACCATCCCAGCGAGCAGCTGCGTGAGTACCTCGAACGACGGCGCCGTGAAACGGCTAACGCACCGCCTGGGCGACAGCCAGCAGCAAGACCAGTAACGTGCTGCCAGCGAGCATCGGTGAAATCCTCGAAACGGGGCGTTACTAGACACACCGATGCTCGCCCACCTCACCTCCCGGACTCAGAATCGCCACGTCGTGATCCAGACCCGGCTTCCACACCGATGGCCCCGCTAGCCCCACCACGCCAAGCCACGCGTAACTGCAGCTCAAAACCTTGATCCTTTTAGGCTACGTGACATTGCGACACGACCTGCGGACGCAAGCAGACGCAAACCATCATCGACACCGTCAGGCAGAACGTTCCCCCAGCCCCGACCGAACCACGCAAGCTCGCGCAGACCCTCAAGAAGCGAATCACCGACACCCTGGCCTACGTCCCCACACCAGCAACAACCCGACCGAGGCCCTCAACGGCCGACTCGAACACCTACACAGCTCCCTCTTGGGCTCCACAACCTCACCAACTACATCACCAGATCCCTACTCGAGACCGACGGCTTCAGACCCCAACTACACCCCCGATTTTGAAAAGCCGGGAAGCTCAGCACCGAATTCAACAAAAGATGATCTTCAGGATTCCTTCAAGAAACTTCGCAGAACTCGGAACGATCCTTGGAGGTGCACCCGGAGGACTCTGGGCCAGCTTGATCGAGGAGGGCACGGAAATGAGCATTTTCAGCATTGACGCGGATGCTGTCAGCTTGGCTTTCACCATTGTGGGAGCCGTATATAGTTTCCTGCAACGGCGGGCGATGGCATCTCGTGCGACGCGACTTCCGGTCGTGCCGCACGACCGGCTTCAGTATACCATCACCATGACACTGCCCGATCCACTGTTGACGACAACATTGCATACAGGGCTGGGTCAGCCGAGGTGCTGTTGGGCGCTGGCTGCAGGTACGGGCTGCCAGCATTACTGTGGACGACGAATGGGAACTCTACGGTTTTTAAAGGCCGAATCCAGCAAGCCGGATACGTATTTCTCTTGCCTGTGGTACACGGAGTTCGTCGTACCCGACAAGTGCTTGTTTCCAGTTGCTGTGTGCTTCGTCGGGATCTCCGGTTACCGCGGCAAGGTCTCCAAGCCGGTGGTGCGCCCGTGCGTGTTCGAAGGTACTACCACATCCTTGGCTGATCCCAGCTGCCTCCTGGTGACAGCTAACGGCAGCAGTATGCTCCCCAGATTTCGCATATGCCTCGCCAAGGGCGTTTGCGGTCATGGCTCGGTCGAGGTCTGAGCCGAGCTGTCGGAAGACTTCCTGCACCTGTCGCAGATGCTGGACTGCCTGGGGGTATTCGCCGGCTTCGGTCTCACCGAGTGCGATACCCCGAAGGGTGATCGCGGCGTTTCGCGTCGATCCGGCTTGGCTATAGAACAAGTAGCAGCGTCGCAGTTCGCGTAGGAACTCGTCGAAGCGGCGCTCGGCGAAGTCGATCCATGCCAGGTTGGCGCGAGCGGTGTGCTCACCGTGTTCGTCGCCAACCTGGCAAAACAGCGTTAGGGCTTCCCTGTAGTGTCGGGCGGCCACCTCGATGTTGCCTTGCTCGATAGCGGCGAGACCGAGGTTGTTCAGTGTCTGGGCTTCGGCGTATCGATCGCCCAGACGTCGACACGCTGCGAGTGCAACTTCATGGGTACGAAGCCATGGGTCCCATCGTTTGGTGAGGAAAAAGTATCCGCGCAGGGTATAGGCCAGTTGCCAGCACTGGACATCGAGATGCTGGTCGGCTGCGGTCTGACAGACGCCGGTCAGCACGCGTTCTTCTGTCTCCAACCACCGGATGGCGGTCTGGGTCTGCCGTACGTCAGGTGCGGCAGACGGCTGCCGTTCGATAGCGAGCGGTATCCGATGTCGCTGCGGCGTAATTGTCGCATCGGCCTGCTCGGCGACATGGAGAAAGTAGTCCAGCAAACGCTGCAAGGCTTGGGATGCCTCCAGCGGGGTCAATGACGCCCAGCAGGTCTCGCGAGCGAAGAGGGCAACCAGATCGTGGAACTGGTACCGCCCAGGTGCCGATCGGGTGAGGAGATGTCGATTGACGAGACCGTCGAGCAGCTTCCTGGCCCGTGGGAACGGCACCTCGGCCAGCGCGGTCGCGACGTGTGTGGTGATCTGGGCGTCGGGATGGACTCCGAGGAGGGCAAACATGCGCTGTTCCTCGGGCGGGAGGTGAGCGTGGGAAACGGCCAGCGAGGCTGCGACGCTACGATCACCGTCGTCGAGTTCGGATAGCCTACTGTGCTCATCATCTAGGCGGGCGCATAAGTCGGTGATGGTGCCGACAGGATCGCTTCGATGCCGGGCCGCGGCAATGCGGATGGCCAGTGGCAGCCGTCCGCAGTGGATGACGATGCGCTCGAGAGCGCTCGCGCTCTTCGGATCGAATCCCAGCCGCGGTCCCACGATCGCGCGGAATAGCGTGACGCCGTCACTGGTCGGCAGCAGGTCAAGCGGCAGTAGCTGCGCCTCGTCGAGGGCGGCGAGAAGGGTACGGCTTGTGATCAGTGCCGCGCATCCAGACACGCGTGGCAGTATTGGGCGGATCTGAGCCACATCGACGGCATTATCCAGCAGGACGAGTACCCGCCGGCCGTCGAGCCGCTGCTGAAAAAGCGCGGTTCGGTCGTCGAGGTGGACCGGGATCTGTTCGCCAGCCACGCCGAGCCGGCGCAGCAGCCGGTCCAGCACTTGGTCTGGACTTTCGGGTGGCATGGTGCTGTGTCCATGCAGGTTGACGAAGAGACATCCGTCTGGGTAATCGGTGGCCAGTTGTCGCGCCGCGTGGATGGCGAGGGCGGTCTTGCCAGTGCCGGCCATGCCGCTGATGGCGCAGACGGTCGCTGTTGACGAGGGAGCAGACCGTAATGTGGTGATGGTCTGGTCAAGTTCCGCGGCACGTCCTGCGAAGATCGCCTCTGGCAACGGTAGGTCACTGGTGAATGCGCCTGATCGAGTGGGTTCCGGTCGAAGCATTGGTGTCTGGTCCGCGTGCAGAGCGGCGCGGTGAACCGAGGCGAGCGCAGTACTGGGGCGCAACCCGCGCTCAGCCAGGTGCTGGTAAGTCCGGCGGTACACACTATCGACCTCGTCACGCTGCCCGAGCTTGGTGAGCGCTTCAATGAGGAGCACCGCCATGCGTTCACGCCCTGGATGCGACGCGCTCGTCTCGCCGAGGACTTCAACAACCCGTTCTGGTAATCCACAGCACGCTTCGATGGCGGCCAGTTCCTCGGTAGCGCCGAGGTAGGCGCCCTCCAGTTCGCTACGAGCAGCGCTGAGGCGATCACCGATGTCAGAAAGCGCACGTCCTGACCACGATGCGCACCCGCTGCGCAGCAGCGCCGACGCTTGAGGAAGCGAGCCGACGTCTCGTGCCCGACGAGCATCGGCTACCAGGCGCTTGAAACGTCGCCAGTCGACGCTGTCGTCATCGACGACCAATCGGTAACCAGGCCGTCGCAGTTCTAGCCTCACACTGGAGTCAACTGTCTTTAGTATGGCCCGTAGGCCGCTTACATAGTGGTAGACGCTCTCTCGGCTGGCGCCACCTTTTCCCCAGACGGATTCCACAAGATCTTCAATTGTCCCTCCGGCTCGTCCCCGAAGTAGGAGGACGGCGAGGACTGCCCTCGCGGTCGGGCCACCAATGTTGACTGGCTGCCCATCGCAGATCGCCGTCACTGGACCGAGCAGCTGAAATCTCACCTGTGCCAACGGAACGTCACCGCCTCCATTCGAGTTATACATGCCGATTCTGATTCTCTCAACAAACACCGAGACCACAACATGATGGGTGATGGTGCGGTCACCTTAGTGGTCTTGCCCGTAGGTTCTTCGGGGGTTGACGGATCGGGTGTTGGCGTGCGGTTGGTGATTAGGCGTTGGCCACGTGGAGGCCGCAGACTAGATCGAAGCTGTCTTCCACGGTCCCGGTGAGCCAGAGCTGGTCCTCATAGCTGTTCGTGCTCGCGACGTAGAGAGCCGTTCCCCACCGATGGGCGGATCCGCCGTACCGCAACCGCAGGAGCGGCAGCCGTTCACCGTCGGTCAACTCTCCGGCGATGTAGGCGAACTGGCCATGGTAACGCATCGGCACCGTGGCCAGTTGAGGTCACGCGGTCTTGGCGTGGGCCCGCAGCCGTTGGGCCAGGGAGGTCTTGGTCGAGTCCGGGATCGTGGGCAGGGCCCTCTGTCTTGCTGGACGGGCCGGAAGGGGATCGGCGGGACCACGGGCATCACCAGGGGCGGTCCGGGCATTCTGTGTTGATCTACGCCAAGATCAATTACGGGAGTTCGTCGTGCCTGCCCCCCCGTGCCCGTCAGATCAGCTTGACCTCCCGCCGAGAGGCGCTGGCTCACGAAGCTGGCGTACTCCCACAAGAGCCCGTACCAGCAGTTCATCCGGGTCCGGATCGTGCTGGACGCGGCCCGCGGTGACTCCAACGCCCAGATCGCCCGACGGCGGGGCCTCACGGTCGACACCGTGCGTCCCTGGCGCGGCCGCTACGCCGACGACGGACTGGCCGGGCTGAAGGACCGGCAACGCTCGGGGCGACCAGCCCGCTTCAGCCCGGTTCAGGTGGCCGAGGTCAAAGCCCTGGCCTGCCAACTGCCGGCCGAGACCGGGGTGCCCCTATCGCGGTGGAGTTGCCCGGACCTGGCCGGCGAAGCCGTCAACCGTGGCCTCTGCACGACGATCTCGGCCTCCACCATCCGCCGGATCCTGGCCACCGACGCGATCAAACCCTGGCAGCACCAGTCCTGGATCTTCCTGCGCGACCCGGACTTCGCGACCAAGGCCACCCGGATCCTGGACCTGTACGCCCGTAGCTGGGACGGTCAACCGCTGGGCGAGGACGAGGACGTGATCTCCGCCGACGAGAAGACCAACATCCAGGCTTATCCGGGGTCGGGTGGAGGGCGTCCGTGACGGACGTCAAGGGTGAGCCGCGGGGGGCGGCGTGTCTCTTGCGGACGCAGCATCTGTGGTCAGCACGTTACGAGACGTGACACGGAGTGGTGCGGGTTGTCGGGTTCAGCGGGTGGTGGTGCCCGGTGGCGAGCCGACGTGGACGGTGTTGGGGGCTGATCACCGGCCGGTCGGTCCGGCTGAGGCGTATTGGGAGTTCCTGCGGGTGCAGGCGGTGTCTCCCAACACGGTGAAGTCCTAGGCCCGGGCTCTGGCGTTGTGGTGGCAGTATCTGACCGCGTTCGGGTTGTCCTGGGACCGGTTGGGGTTGGACGATGTGGGTGGGTTCCTGGCGTGGTGGCGGACCGGGGACGGCCCGGAGGTGGTGTCGATCGAGCCGAGACCGGCCCGGTTCGCAGAGTCGACGATCGCGGTGCGGTTGAGGGCAGTGATGCCGTGTTACGACTTCCCTCAGCTCAACGGGGTCGGGCTGGGCGGTGACCTGACCCGGTTGGTGGCCCGGCGCGGGGCTGCGTAGAGGCCGCTGCTGGAGCATATGGCTCGGCGCCAGGGGCGGCGCGAAGCGGTGGTGCGGGAGTGGCAGGGCTCGGTGCGGGACCGGTTCTTGTGGGCTCTGTTGGCCGAGCGGTCCCCTGGAGAAGGCCTGTGGCTGGGTGAGGCGCTGGGGCTGGGACACCGGGACTGGCACACCGGCTGCGGGGATACCGCTTTCGTGGAGTTGGTCCCACGGGATCACCCGCACCGGGTGAGGGTGAAGGGCGGGGGCTACCGTGGGAGATCATATCGGGCTCCGGAGGGTGTTTCCGCAGGTCAGAGTGGTTGCACGCCATGTTTGGTGAGGTTGGGGATGGTTGGGGTGGGGGGCGAGGGTCAGGGGCGGGAGGGTGCGGGGGGCGGGGG
>JAUPKM010000009.1 GCA_030837445.1 Actinomycetota bacterium | reverse complement strand
CCCGCGTCGCGTTCGGATTCCGCAGTCCCGAAGCCCTGATCGCCCTGGCCATGCTCAGCCTCGGCGGTCGACCACCACGACTCCCCGGAAAGAACCACCCACAGAAGGGTCAGTAGAGCCGAAAGTCGCGCATAAGCCACCGCCCACAGCAAGGCCTCCACGCCGTACAGCATGGCCAAGATCAATCCGACGCCACCGATAGAGCCGATCACGATTAGCCTGGGCCGCAATGGATTTTCCTGCTCTCGGCTGTCTGCCACGACCCCGATTCTCCAAATGGCGGAAGCCATGATCACCACCGCAACGGTGTGTAAAGCAATGGTCACCACGATCAGCGACAAGCCAACGGTCCAGCTCCCATTCACCAGTGAGCCTGTTCCCGGTCGCCCTCGCCGACAGCGCTTTCCGGCGCTTTCCTGCCTGACCGATCCGCGAGAGTCAGCCTGCGGAGGCTGGCCGCCCTCAAGCTGGTTCGACGGATACAGGTGAGCTGTTGCAACGATCCAGGAAGTCGTCTGCGGGCTGCTTGATGGCTTGGATTTCGTTCCGCACCTGCGGGTTTGCCTCCAAGTAAGCCTGCATCTGAGGTTGGGCTTCATCCCGGGACTGACCTTGGAGCGTTGCGAAGAAGTCGTTCACAGCGGGGTGAGTGAAGAGGTAGGCAGACGTTGCCGCGGCGACCCCCGCCCGGATTCCGGCCCAGTCTGCGGGCGAGCAATGCGGCGGCGGGGGGAGCGACGGGTCCGCGCCCGCTGTCGGGGCGCCGCTGAGCAACATTGCACCAACGACAGCTCCGGCGCCCATGGCGCCCACGACGGCCTGGGCGGCCGAACCTCGCAACGATAGTTTCACTGCTCGATCTCCTTCATTTGAGGCTCAATCTCCTTAAGTTGAGTGAGCGAGGATTCGGAGGCGATGAAATCTTCCCGGCCCCGCCCTCGGTAGCGTTCGATCGTGACCTAGCGCCTGCCGCCGCCACGCCTCGGGGCGGGCCGGGGCGCTGGCCCGGGACGGCCGATGCCGGGTCCCGGAGCGCCGATGCCGGGTCCCGGACCGCCGATGCCGGGCGGTCCTGGCACCGGGATGTCGACGTCGAGATTGACGTCGACGATATCCGGGACCCACACCGGCAACCACGGATCGATGTACACGGGGGGCGGCGGCGGGAATTCGCAGATGACCGTTGCGTAGTTCCAATACATGCCCGGCGGACACGGCGGGGGCGGCGGTGGTGGCGGTTCAGCGAATCCGACCGCTGGTGAGGCGAGTTCAATCAGCGGCAGAAACGTCAGCACGACTGCCGACACAGCGGTGCGTTGTAGCCATGGCTTCATTGGGACAACTTCTCTCCGTCGCTCTGTCCAGACCCGCATCCGTGAGCCGCAGGCGGCTGGAAAGCAGACACAGAAGGTGGATTTTCTTCGCGACTTCTCGGGCCTCATCAGCGGGGCAGGCGATTACGGCATCGGCATATCCGCGGCCCCGCCGCAGCGGGTGCGAATGTCGGCCAACGGCTGTCGGATCGCCTGGATCTCAGCTTTCGCCTGAGGGTCGGCGTCGAGATACTGCTGCACCTGAGCTCTAATGTCATCGCGAGGCTGGCCCTTGAGGCCCGTCACAAAGGCATTCATATCGGGATGGGTGAACAGGTACGCGGAGGTTGCCGCCGATACCCCGGCCGCTACTCCGGCCAGGTCCGCTGCCGTGCAATTGGGCGGATCGGCGAGCGCGGTCGGTGCCGTGGCGAACTGCGCGCCGACGATCCCGCCCGCGACGAGGGCGCCGGCAATCGCGCGGCCAGCCAGATGGGCCTTGTGCGACGGATGGGCCTTGAGCGACATATCAGGAACTCCTCTGAAGAGTGGTGCGAAGTGGGTTCGGATTGGGCTAGCGGGGACCGATGCCGCCGCCACCGATGCCGCCGCCACCGATGCCGCCGCCACCGATGCCGCCGCCACCGATGCCCGGTCCACCGATACCGACGTCGGGTGGATCGAAGACGGCACCCGGGTCGTAGTCGTCGTAGATGTAGCAGAGCGGATCATCGACACAGGGATAGGGGTCATAGACCGGAACACCTGACGGTGCGCCGGAACTACCGCGGACGCTGCCGCCACTTGAACACAGGGTGCTATTTCCAACCGAGTTGCAATCCGCGATCGCCGTTGGTGCGAGGAACATCCCCCCCGTTGTTGCCGCTGCCGCTAACGCGGGGATCAGAAGAAGCTCTCGAACCTGCACTGATTTCCTCTTCTTCTGCGGTGTCTGCGAGATATTCGATCGCGCGGACCTGCCCTGGCTGCACTGCCGACAACTGCGGCGGCTGCCACTAATGACACAATGACGATAACTATAGACGCTGCGTCGTTAATCGGCGACTGCCATCCATCAGCAGCGATCAAAAGCCATCTGTAACGCCCGCCTACCCGGTTTTAAACACCACTAGACGACCACGTTCCACAGCGACCCGTCAGCGGCGGCCATCACGGCGCTGTAACGGTAGGCCCCGGTCAGCGGTTGGTCCATCCGGTGCAGTTTGGCGAAGTCCCCCCACGGAGTCGGCCCGGCCTGTCCGGTGAACTGGAAGTCGACGTACAGGTCCATGCCCGCCGCATCGAGTGCCTGCAGGTAGTCGCGATAGATGTCACCCATCCGCGGGTCGACGCCGGCAGCGTAGAACGCGCCCTGG
>JAUPKM010000105.1 GCA_030837445.1 Actinomycetota bacterium | reverse complement strand
ATCCAGCAGCAGGAAGGTCGAGGCCAGGCACGTCAGCAGGCCCAGCAGGGCCACCCAGCCCGACATGGGGTACCAACTCCAGGCAAGGGCCGCCGCTTCCCACAAGCCCGTCGGCCAGCTGAGCAGGGCGGCCGCGAAGGTCGCGGCCGCCAGCCCGAGGCCGGTCCAGCCGGCCCGCCGGATGGCTCGCGAGCGGTCGAATCTGAGTGGTTTGCCGCGGACGGCAGTGCTGGGTTGTGTGCTCATATTCGCCCGGACCGCGGATCGGCCACGTCAGAACCACTCCGGGCGGCTGTCCAGAGTGGTGCGTTCGAGACTGTCGAGCAGGTCAAGTCTGGGTCCAATCGCGGGCAGTTCGTAGCGGAAGAAGTATCGACCGGCTGCCCGCTTACCATCGTAGAAGTCCCCCCGCTGGGCGGCGGCGGTGACCATCTGGTCCAGCCAGAGCCACGCCACGACAACGTGGCCGACCGCTTCCAGGTACAGGCTGGCGTTGGCGAGGGCCACCTCGGGATCTCCGCTGGACCAGAGGGTAGCGGTGGTCGAGGCAACGCGATCGCCAGCCTGTTGCAGGTCGGCGGCGAACTCCGCGAGTTCGCCATCAACGTCCCGGGCGAGGGTCACGGTGTCGGAGATCCGCGCAAGGAGTAGCCCTAGGCTGGCGCCGCCGTCGGCGACGACTTTGCGTCCGAGCAGGTCGAGTGCTTGGATCCCATGGGTTCCCTCATGGATCGGGTTGAGCCGGTTATCCCGGTAGAACTGCTCGACGTTGTATTCCCGGGTGTAGCCGTAGCCACCATGCACCTGGATCGCCAGCGAATTGGCCTCCAGACACCACTGGGAGGGCCAGCTTTTGGCGATCGGGGTCAACACGTCGAGCAGCTGTTTCGCCTCGTGTCTGACGCCGGGGTCGGTGGCGCTCACCTCGTCGTCCAGCAGTCGCGCGCAGTAGAGGCTCAACGCAAGGCCGCCTTCGACGTACGATTTCTGCGCCAGTAGCATCCGCCGCACGTCTGGATGGGCGATGAGCGGAACCTGGGCCGAGGTCGGATCCCGGTCGGTGATTGGACGCCCCTGCGGTCGGACCCGGGCATAGTCCAGCGAGTGCAGGTAGCCGGTATAGCCGAGCGCCACGGCGCCAAGTCCCACCCCGATCCTGGCCTCGTTCATCATGTGGAACATGTACGCCAACCCGCGGTTGGGCTCGCCGACCAGGTAGCCAACAGCGCCAGCCTCGCCCGCGGGTAAGAAGGCGCCTTCGCCGAAATTCAACAGGGTATTGGTGGTGCCCCGGTATCCCATCTTGTGGTTGAGACCGGCCAGCACCACGTCATTTCGATCGCCGGCTGAGCCATCGTCGTTGACGAGGAACTTCGGGACGATGAACAGCGACAAGCCCTTCACCCCGGCCGGCGATCCGGGGATCCGTGCGAGCACCAGATGGATGATGTTCTCGGAGAGTTCGTGCTCACCGGCGGAGATCCACATCTTGTTGCCGGTGAGGCGGAACGTGTCCCCGGCCGAGGGGACCGCCTTGGTCGCGACGTCCGCCAGCGACGAGCCTGCCTGTGGTTCTGACAGACACATGGTGCCGAAGAACCGGCCTTCGATCATGGGTATTACGAAGGTCTCGATCTGCTGCTCGGATCCGTGCGCGATCAGGAGGTTCGCGTTGGCAGCCGTTAGGAACGGGTAAGCCATGGTCGAGACGTTGGCGGCCGAGAACCAGGCGCCACAAGCCATCGTGATGCAGGCGGGCAGCTGCATTCCGCCAACCGAGGCGTCCATCCCTGCGGCCATCAGCCCGGTGTCGTTGTAGACGGCCAGCGCCGCGGCCACCTCGGGGTGCATGATCACCCGCTCGCCGTCGAACCGTGGCTCTTCGCTGTCATTGCGTTTGTTGTGGGGCGCGAAGTGCTTGCCGGCGACCTGCTCACTCAGGTCGAGGGCGGCGTCGAAGGTGTCCCGGGAATGCTCGGCATACCGGGAGCGAGCGGGCAACGCCTCCGCGTCGAGCCATTCGTACAGCAGGAAGTCCAGGTCCCGACGGGAGAGCAGTAGAGAAGCCATGCGGCAACGATAGGCAGCGCACCGGCCGCGGCGGGAGGTGGCCCTCGGTGCGCGAATCCCACCGCGGCCTCCGCTCAGCGCAGGTAGTCGGTGAGGAGAGCGGGGGTGAGCCCTGCCTGTCGGGCTGCCGCGAGCGTGACCTGCAGATCCAGTTCGAAATCCGGCCTCAGATGGAGCAGCACAATGCTCCCTGGCTGCAGCCCGCCGCGGGCATAGCTGATGTTTCCGTGGTCCACGACCGTGTCCCACTGCACGACATACTTCAAGCCGCAGGACCGCGCCGCCCACATGGTGGTACTGGACCAGGCGCCGTAGGGGGCGCGGAACAGCGTCGCCCGGCGCCCGGCGATTGCACGGACGGTGATGCTCTGGTGGCAGATCTGCCACCGCTGGTCATAGCGGGACAGCCAGCGCAGATCCGGATGCGAAACTGTGTGGTTTTCGACCCGTATCCCCAGCGCCGCCGCCAACTTCCAGTATCGGGGCGTCGGGGTCACCATCTCGCCGGTCGGAAACATCACCACCGGTGTCCTGGTGGAGCTGATCAGGCTCAGCCATCTGTTTCTCCGGTCGATCCCGTCGTCCACCGTGATGAACACCACGCGACGATTGGTGGGTAGGTAGTACACCGGCCGAGACCAGTCCATGGTCACCGGCACGGCGGTGCTTTTCTCGGTCCGCTGCGCTGCCAGCACGGTGGTGGGCCAGGGGACCATAAGTGCGACGGTCAGGGAGGCGATCGCTGCGACTATGCCGGCCGATATCGGAACCCGATGGCCGGTACGGGTACCCGCGACCGCTGATCCTGCGGCAACTTCCGGTTCGGTCATGTTGCTCACCCCTGCGACCACCGCGGGTACCGAAAAGCCTTGGTGTCCAACGCGACTGGTACCCAAAGCCATTATAGTCCGGAACAGGGTTGGGCCAGCTCGGGCCGCTAGTCGGTTCGGGTGAGCCCCGCACATCTGTCGAGGAGGTAGTGCACGGCGGGCCCGAACTGGGCGAACGCCGGATTCGTCGTCTGGCCATTGGCGTAGCGATACCAGATCTGCTGGGCGATGACCGCGAGCCGGAATAGTCCGTACACCTCGTAGAAACGCCAGGAATCCAGGGTCCGTCCGGTGCGAGCCAGGTAGTTGTCGACGATCTCTTCGCGGCTGGGCATTCCCGGGATGTTGGACGGCTGCCGCCGAAACAGCCGGAAGACCTCATCGTCGTCAGCCTGTACCCAGTAGGCAAGCGAGGCTCCCAGATCCATCAGCGGATCGCCGACGGTGGCCAGCTCCCAGTCCAGCACGGCTCGGACGGTCAGATCCACCGGCGCGAGCACCATATTGTCGAATCGCCAGTCACCGTGGATGAGGCATTCGCCGCTGTCGGACGGCTGGTGGGCCGACAGCCAGGTCATGACATCCTCGCCGCCGGGAGCATCGTCGGTCAGCGCGTTTCGGTACCGGCGAGACCAGCCGGATACCTGGCGCTCCACATAGCCCGGGCCGCGGTAGAAGCCGGACAGGCCGGCGCTCTCAACATCCACCGAGTGGAGGTCTGCCAGTAGATCGAACATTCCGAGGCCGAGCCGAGCAGCGTCTGCCGGTTCGACAGTCATGCCTGGGGGTAGGTCGGCTCGAAGAATTGTCCCTTCGGCTCGGACCATCACGTAGAACTCACCTCCCAGCGGACTGCCTTCCGCGGGGCAGTGGGCGAGCACTTCGGGTACTGCCGGGAAGTGTGGGCGCAGGAGCCGCTGTATCTCATATTCCCGGCTCATGTCGTGCGCTCCGGCAGCCTTCGTGCCCACCGGCGGCCGTCGTAGCACAAGTTGAAGGTTCGGGTAGGCCAGGGCGTACGTCAGGTTGGAGGCACCACCGCCGAATTGGCTGACAGTCGGCAGGGTCTGCCCCGCCAATTCCGGCACCCGGGCAGCGAGCCAGGTATGAACGGCCGCGATGTCGAAGGCGTCCTCCGGGCGGACCTCGCCACTGGGGTTGCCGACCTCGATCGCTACCGGCCCGGAGGCCATCAGCGAACACCGCTATTGCCGGGGTCCAGTCTGGTGAGCTGATCGCGCAGTTCCAGTCGGGCGATATCGCGCAGGTGTACTTCATCGGGGCCGTCTGCGATCCGCAGCGTCCGCAGACCCGCCCACATTTCCGCCAGCGGGGTGTCGTCGCTGACGCCCTCGGCGCCGAACACTTGGATTGCCCGGTCCAACACAGCCAATGCAACATTGGGCGCGACAACTTTGATTGCGGCGATTTCCTTCCGTGCACCTTTCGCGCCTACCTGGTCGATCATCCAGGCCGCCCGCATCGTCAGCAGACGCGCCTGGTCCAGCTCGATCCGCGATCGGGCGATCCACTCGGCGATCACACCCTGACGGGCAAGTGGCTTGCCGAAGGTCTCCCGAGTCATGGCGCGTTCACACATGAGGTCCAATGCCCTCTCCGCCATCCCGATCGATCGCATGCAGTGGTGGATTCTGCCAGGACCGAGCCGTGCCTGGGCGATGGCGAACCCGGAACCCTCCTCGCCGAGCAGGTTCGTCACCGGCACTCGGACGTCGGCGAAGTCGATTTCGGCATGGCCGTGTTGGTCGTGATATCCGAACACGGACGTCGACCGCAACACCGTCACGCCTGGCGTATCGATCGGCACTATCACCATTGACTGCTGTCGATAGGTGGCCTCGTTCGGGTCGGTCTTGCCCATCACGATGAGCACGTCGCAGCGCGGATCCATCGCGCCCGTACTCCACCATTTGCGGCCATTGATGACGTACTCCGGGCCGTCTCGGACAATGCTGGTCGCGATATTGCGGGCGTCGGAGGAGGCGACCCCGGGTTCGGTCATCGAGAACGCGGAACGAGTCTCACCGGCCAGCAGCGGCGCCAGCCACCGTTGTTGCTGCTCGGGGGTGCCGAACATATCCAGGATCTCCATGTTCCCGGTATCGGGAGCTGCGCAGTTGATTGCCTCAGGTGCCAGTCGCGGCGATCGCCCGGAGATCTCGGCGACGGCGGCGTATTCGGCGACGCCGAGGCCATGGGCGGGGTCGGTGCTATCGGGCAGGAACAGGTTCCACAGGCCCATCCCGCGGGCGGCTCGTTTCAGGTCGGACACCACCGGCGGCACCTCCCACCGGTTCCCGTTGGCGATGCTGTCCTCTCGCTGGGCCAGGTACACCGGCTCCGCCGGGTAGACATGGTCGGCCATGAAGGTCGTCATCAGGTCGGTGTATTCGGCTGCCTTGGGGCTGGGCGTGAGATCCATCGAGGGCTCCTGCTGCGTGGGGTCGGGCGTCCGTTGGCAGCGTAGCCTTCCGTCGCGAGCTACCGTCGGACCCATGGCCGGTCCGGAGTCAGCACCCGAAGCACATCTGTCACCTCCGGCAGCCCGATCTCCGTGGGCGCCCGCGGTGCCAGGATCCATTCCGTCGACCACTGCCCGGTTGCGGCCGACGGATCCAACGCGGGTCGGGGTGTTCGAGTTGCAGGGCCGCATCGGCGAAGGCGGTATGGGAGTGGTCTACCTCGGCCAGGAGCCGGACGGCAGCCGAGTTGCGGTGAAGGTCGTTCGCGATGAGTTGGCTGGTCAGGTGGAGTTTCGGGCGCGATTCTCCCGGGAGGTGCGGGCGATGAAAGGCGTGCGCGGCCCGCGAACTGCCAACCTGATCGCCGCGAATGTTCGCGACACACCGCAGTGGGTGGTGATGGACTATGTCCCCGGCCCGAATCTCGCCGAGCGTCTGCAGCACACCGTTGGACTCGGGGCCCGCGGTGTCTGCGAGTTCGTGCGGGGGCTGGCGCAGGGTGTGCAGGCAATCCATCAAGCCGGGGTGGTGCACCGAGACCTGAAGCCGTCCAACGTCGTGCTCGCCCAGGATGGCCCGGTGATCCTCGACTATGGGATCGCTCGAGCCCTCGATGCGACAAGTGTCACCAGCACAGGTACTCGGGTGGGGTCGCTGGTCTGGATGTCGCCGGAGCAACTGCTGGGGACCGGTGAGGATCGTCCCTGTGATGTGCACGCCCTCGGTCTGCTGGCCCACTACGCGGCAACCGGGGAGCACCCCTTTGGGACGGGGCGACCGGAGGCGGTCGCGTGGCGGATCAGCAATGGGGAACCAAGCCTGGCTCCCTACCCGCAGGTCCCCGGATTGGACGAACTCGTCCGAGCCTGTCTGCGCACCGACCCGGAGCAACGGCCCACCGCCGAGGGGGTGCTCACCCGGGCGGAGCTACTGACACCCGGCTGACAGCCTGCGGGACCGGTTCGGGCAGTGGCTACTCGCCGGCTGGTCAGACCTCTGGTTTCGCAGGAGCCGAGATTGACGTCAGCTCCTGCCGTCGCTCTGTGAGGCGGGATTCCCACGAGCTGATCGCCGAGTCCAACGCAGGGCCCTGTTCCGCGGCGGCGGCGGAGTAGGCGCCCCACGCGTCACGAGCCAGTTGATCGCAGAGAGGCGTATCGGCGACCCGCTGAATCTCCACTGCGGAGCTGCCCGTGTCGGCCGAGCTGGTCGGGGCGCTAGTTGCGCCTGGCCCGGCTGGCGCGAGGGCATCTTGCGGAGAGTCAGTTCCAGTCGCGCCGGCGGAGGTGCTGGCCGAGGCGCTCGGGGTCGGCTGGTTGACGACGCGGCATTGGGAGGCCTGGGTAAACGACGTGGCCAAGTTCGTGACCGAACTGGACATGGCAGTGACTGCGTGGACGAGCTCGTCGTGCTGCCAACTGACCTCCGACACTCGGGTTTGATCATCGAGGCCGTCCGCGGCTGCTGCCAGGTCAGCGGCGGTGGCCTCGGCGGCCGACGCCGCACCCTGGTAGCCCCGGATCGGTCCGAAATCCGAGTCGCGAAGCGCGGCGCCGCCGGACTGCTGGGCACGGCGGACGCCGTCTAGCTCAGTGCGCACAGCCAGCGCATAGTCGTCGAGGTCGGACACGGATCCTGCGGATTCCTGTTCGGCGTCGGCCGCCTCCTGCTGCCAATCGGCAAGGGCTGTCTGTCCCCTGCGGACGACCGAGGCGACATTGGCCAAGGCGGCGTCGATCGCCGTCGTGTCGGCCGCCAGGGCGGGCACGGCCCGCAGGGCCGAGGCGACCTTGGGCTGTTCTGAGGACCAGCTATCTAGGGTGTCCGCAGTCAGAGTGCGCAGTCCGGCCACGGCGTCCAAAGCGCGACCCATCGGCCGTAGCTCCGCCGCCTCGGTGCTGCTCGCCGCCTCGGCCGCTGCAGCCGCGTGTTCCCGAGACTGGTCGACTGCCGGGCTGGCAGCTGCGCGAATCTCGGCCGTGGTGGAGGCGGACGAGAGTTGCAGCAGGACGGTGTCAACGATCTCTCGGTCTTGCGAGAGCAGCGCCTGCAGCTGGTCGGACCGGCGGCTCTCGCGCAGGTAGTACCAGCCGCCGACGCCAGCCGCGGCGAGGGTGAGAACCAGAACCAGGACCAGCCAGGGTCGCGACCGAGGACTCGATCGCGGCTGGCGGTGCGGACCGGGAGGGTCCGCGGGCGGCAGATCACCGGGCGCCGCGCTGCCCGCAGACGGTCCGGCTCCGGTGCCCGTCGACCTGGCCGGGCTGCGGTCCAGCACAACCGTCTGCTGGGCCGGGCCCGCCAGCAGGGCGTCTATCCCTGTCCTGGCCACCGGGATGATCTGGGTTGCCGGCACCGGTTCGTCGCCGGTCGAAGCGAGGACGGACGTGGCGGATGTCTCAGCTGCCTGGGTCGCTCGTACCGGAGTGCCGCAGACCAGGCAATAGCGGAAACCATCCTCGAGTTCACCCTCGCACCGCTGACAGGTCCCGGCGACAGGCGGCCGGCTACCGGTCCAAGTCACTGTGCCCACTCCCTTTCGGCGGCGATGCCGTCGTGGTGGCACCACGATAGTTCACCTGTCTCCTACCTCCGTGCAGTTCAGCAGGTACTCGGCGCGGCGGTGTCCGCCGCGATGTAGACCTGTTCCCGAGGGTGTGCGCCGTAGCCGTCCCGGGAGTCGTACCGGGCGCGGGCGAGCCCGGCCATGATTTCGGCAAGGCCGGCGTCGGTTCCGTCGACGTCTAGGTAGCGGAGCTTACGGTCGTACCTGTCCTCGTCGTCGGAGCCGTCGGGGGAGACCAGCGCGACGGTGCGTCCCAGCACCAGTGTCTTCAGGTAGGACGTCGCGGGGCCGAAACCGCATTCGCCACGCTCCGGTGTGTCGATTCCGAGGACGCGAACCCGACCAACGCCGCGCACGTCCACGGTGTCGCCGTCGACGACCTTGTCCACGATCCCGGTTTCGGAAGCTTGTACGCCGACGGGAGCCTTCGCCGCGCCGGCGATGGTGGGCGCAGGTGCCACCGGATTGAGGGTCGAGGCGCTGGTTGGTTGGCTGGCCGCCGCACTGCTAGATGAACGGTCGGCGCCGGACCCGGTTGCTGCTGAGTTGCCTGCGCCTTCAACGCCACAGCCGGCCGCAAACGGGCTCAGCGCCAGCAGAGCAGTGGCGACCGCGATGCCAGTTGGTGGCTTCCTCAACTCCGAGCCCGCTCGGCTTCAGCTTTCAGATGGGCCAGGGTGGCGCGCATGGTGGCTCGATTGCGAGTGGCGGCATCCCTTCCGCGGCCGACCAGCAGGCCGGACGGCTTGACGATGGCCCCCTTGAGACCCGTGCGATGGTCTTCCCATCGCTCCGTGACGAGGGTTCCGCCAGTCGCGTTCGGGGCCAGTTCGTAGCTCCAGCGGGCGACCGGCAGGACGCTGAAGGAGACATCGAACGCGAAGGCCTCCAGCGGTGACGCCCGCACAACCCGGCAGTTGGTCGACCAGGGTAGCCAGATTCGGTTGCTGCCGGTGAAGACGTCGCCGACTGCCCAGGGTCCGGTTCCGCTGCGGCGACGCACGCCGCTCGCCTCCGGACTCCACCGAGGGTAGTTGCTCGGGTCGCTGACCAACTCCCACACCAACGTGATGTCTGCGTCCACCTCGATGGCCTCGCTGACAGTGCTTTGCGCCATGTCGTTCCTCCGGCTATCTGGTCCAGGTGGCTTGTCGCAGCAGGTCGCCCTCAACTCCGGTGAGAACTCGGTCCACCGGCCCACGCAGGGATGGCACCCCGACCCCGCCGACAGAGGCGACCCGGACGGCGTTGCCCGGAGCCCCCGCGTTCGGATCGCGGACCTCGGCGTCGGTGAGGCGGATAGCCCAGAGGCTGCCGTCGAACCAGCGAGGGGATTGATAGCTGAAGCCGGACCGGTGCAAGGCGGTCGGCAGTAGCCGGCCGTCGCGACGCAAGAACTTGATGACGCTGCCGGTGCCGTCGTTGCTGATCAACTGGGTGCTGAAGGCCACCTTTCGGGAGTTGCGATCCCAGGCCAGCGCATGGTCCCCGGTCGGTTGGAACCGGGTCGCGGCCAGCAGGGCTCCATCGGACAGGCGTCGGATCGTCAACAACTGTTCGGCGTGCAGCGGGATCGTGGACACCAACGCGACCGTGGCGCGATCGGGCGCCAGCGCCGCGGTCATCAGGTCAGTGCCGCAATTGGCGCAGAGGGTCCGAAGACGCGACGTGACGGTGTCGAACGCGACCACTCTGCTGCCGTCGGAGATCACCACCAATCGGCCGTCTGCGGTGACCTGAGGTATCCCAGTGGCCGGCAAATTCATCCGTGGCACACCCCCGATCAGGATTCGTACGACCGGGCGAACCGGGTTACCCGGGGATCCGTCCTCCGCGATGTAGGCGAGCACGCGACCCGAGTCGGAGGATGACGGGTACATCGCCACCGGTCGATATGAGCTGACCGTCGACTTGAACGCGGTCAACGAGATGGCATCTGGACCCGTCTGAACGGGGTAGATCAGGCGGGGAATCGTCCGGATCTCACCCCGGGCCAGCACCTCGCTGCTGGCTGCGACTGATGGTGAACGGTCTGCAACTGATGCAACAGGGGCTGCGAGTGCGGCCGGCTTCACGGAAGTGAGCCGCATCACCGGTTCACCCAGGGCCGCGTCGAAACTGCGGGCCGGGTCCTGGCTGCACCAGGCAGCGGTGCCGACTGCTGGGTCAAGCATCCGGCGGAAGCAGTTGCGCATCGCGCGCTCAGCCCACCAGTTCGGGTGCATGCTCTCCTGCACCTCGTAGTTCGTGCCGACGGTGGAGGTGAGGCGGATCTGGGTCATCCATTCGCTCAGATCCCAGGCTCCCGGGGTCGTCCACGTCTTGCCCAGGTTGCTGAGGGTGTTGACGTTCTTGGCGCAGAGGCGGTGTCCCGCCACCACCGGATCCATGTTGAGGACTCTGATTCCGGCCACTTGGGAGTCGATCACGGCTTGCCGTACGGCGTTGCTCACGGTCGGTGCCACGGTTCCGGCGGCCCACGTCATGTCGGTGTTCAGGAATGGACAGCCGTTGTTGTAGAGCCGATCGATGTAGGTCTCCTTGGTCCGAGTCTCCGTCGCTGGCGGAATCGGATTCGGGTAGGTGCTGACGATGATGGCGGCACTGCCTTGGCCTGAGTCGTTCAGCGCCGTGCGCAGTCGGACGATCGCGTCGGAAATGTTCTTGGTGGTGGCCGCGACGCCCGCTGGCGAGAAGAGTTTGGTGACATCGTTCTGCTTCGAGCAGGGGGTGGCCTTCCAGAACGGCAGGAAGGCCAGCACGCAGGCCTTGATGACGCCGGAGAATTGGAAGTCGTTGCCGCCGATGGACAGCACCACTGTCTTGACGGTGTGGTCGGCGGCGAACTGCTTGAGCAGGGTGAGTTGGCCCTTGCCGTCCGGGGTATCAGCGAAATCGATACCCGGTTTGAAGTCGCCACCCTTCCGTGATCCGGTGGTACGCGTCTCGGCGCCGCTACAGGCGAGGTTGAGGGTCTGTTGCCCACCGCCGACATGGACCAGAGCCGCGGTGGACCGATGGCACTTCTGCCCCCACTTGTCGATCGCCGACGCGGCCGGATCCAGATAGGCGTTCTGGCCGCCAGCGTCAACGCGCCACTCCGAATCCTCCGAGTTGCCTGCCCAGCGCCCGCCCTCCCCAGAAATGAACGAGTCGCCCAAGCTGACAACCCAGCCATCGGCGTCTGCGTCAGTAACCGGGTCGGCCAGCGAGTCGGCGGATGCGGGGTTAGGGGGCGGGGCCGCCGCCGCGGGAAGGCTGAAACCGGCCACTAGGAGCGCCGCGCAAGCGATGCCAGTGATGAGACTTCGGAGGCGTGCTGCGCCGGGCGTGCGCGATCGTGGAATTGCCATAGAGTCACATTAGACCCGGCTCCCGACAATCCTCCATCGCGGCGGATGAGGAGGATCAGAAATGGCACGGTTCGGCACGACCGTGACTTCCTCGGCGGATCCACAGGTGGTGTTCGACTACCTTGCCGATTTTTCGACGGTCGCACAGTGGGATCCAGGCGTCTCCGCCGCCCGGCTGATCGACGGAGTTGCCGGCAGCGCAGGCGCGCGTTATTTGGTGACTGCGGAGTTCTTCGGTCGGAAGATCCCGCTGGAGTACCACTGTCTGATGGCCGAGCGCCCAGCGGACTCCGGCGGCAGCGGGCGGATCGAACTTCGAGCTGAGAATGCCGATTTCGTGTCCTTCGATGTCATCACGATTCGCCCCGCCGGCCTGGGCTGCGAGGTGCGCTATGACGCGGATCTGGCGCTTCGCGGATTCCGGCGGGTCGGTGATCTCGGACTACGCGTGCTGTTCGAAGTGGTCGGTCGGCGCGCAAGCGGTGGCTTGCGGCAGGCCCTGGCGGCCCTGGCGTCGGAGCGATGAGAACTCCACGTCTGGCTGTGCCCGGCTGGCTGGCGAGCGTCGGGGACGCGGCACTTGAGGCGACAGTGATAGGTGGCTTCAGCCGAGTCGGCTACGTCGTGCGCCGTCGGATATTCAACTGGTCAACTGCTCCTGCCGACCTGTCGGGCCGATTCGTCGTGCTGACGGGGGCGACCTCCGGAATCGGGCGAGAGGCGGCCCTCGAAATGGCCGCGGCCGGCGCTGACCTGGTGTTGGTGGGTCGCGACGAGTCACGGTTGGCAAAGGTGGTCGCCGACGCTCGGAAGCTAGGGCCCGTCGGCGCCAGCGTGCACGGACTTCGGCTGGACCTGTCCCTGCTGTCAGAAGCTCGGAGGCTGGTCACGGTCGTCAGGGAACTTACCCCGATCGTCGACGTGCTGGTGCACAACGCAGGGGCGATGACGCATGACTACACGGTCACGCAGGAAGGCTTCGAGGTAACGTTCGCGACCCAGGTGCTGTCGCCTTTCGTCATCACTTCAGGCCTGCTGGGCGAGCTGCGCGCCGCGGGCGATCCTCGGGTGATCGTCGTGGCGAGCGGCGGTATGTATGCCGAACGACTCGACCCCGACACCGTCCAGTCCGACCCTGCGGACTACGACGGGGTCCGTTCCTACGCGCGGGCGAAGCGGGCGCAGGTTGCCCTGTCGGAGGAGTGGGCCCGAAGATTCCCGGAGATCGACTTCCATTCGATGCACCCCGGTTGGGCGGACACCCCCGGGGTGGCAGACGCCCTGCCCGGCTTCCGCCGGATCACAGGGCCAATCCTGCGTACTCCCGCGGAGGGTGCCGACACGATTGTGTGGTTGGCGGCGTCGAGTTCCCGGGACACCCCCAGCGGCCGATTCTGGCTGGACCGGCGAGTTCGTTCGACGGTGCGGCTCCCGTGGACCAGACCCGTGCCGGGCGCGGCTGCCGATCTGTGGCACCTGGTTGGGGTTCTGACTGGTGAGGATCCGCGGTAGCTGGCGGCTGGCCGGTTGCGAGCCGTCGATGCCGCTATCGTCTTCGCCATGACTGATCTGCTCTACACCCCGGTTGTCAAGACGGCGCGGGTGATGTTCGTCGCGATGGGAATGAAGCTGGACGTCCGCGGGGTGGAGAACGTCCCTCGCAGGGGCGGGGCAGTGCTCGCAATCAACCACACGAGCTTCCTGGACTTCATCTTCGCTGGTGTCCCGGCTGCAGATGCTGGTGGCCGTTATGTGCGTTTCATGGCGAAGGATGCGGTGTTTCACCACAAGGTTTCGGGGCCTTTGATGAGAGGGATGAAGCACATCCCGGTCGATCGCAATGCTGGCGGCGGGGCCTACGCGGCGGCGGTGGAGGCATTGCGGTCGGGGGAGTTGGTCGGAGTCTTCCCGGAGGCGACGATGAGCAGATCCTTCGATCTGAAGGACTTCAAGACGGGTGCCGCCCGGATGGCGGCAGACGCGGGTGTGCCGCTGATTCCGGAGATCGTGTTCGGCGGGCAGCGGATCTTCTCCTACCACCACAAGGACCTCTCCCGCGGGAAAGCCATCAGCGTTCACGTCGGCGCACCGTTGCACCCCACGGTCGAAGACGACATGACAGAGGTGACTGCGGACCTGCATACCCGGATGCGGGCCCTGCTCGATGAGACCATCGAGGACTACTCGCAGCTGCCTCGCCCCGGTCAGGACGACTGGTGGTTGCCCGCCCGGCACGGCGGCAGTGCCCCGACGCTGGCCCAGGCGGCGGAGTTGGAAGCAGCGGCAAGGGCGAAGAAGGCTAAGGCTCGCGAGAACGAGCAGTAGCTCGGCCGGGTGGTCGACGTTGGCTTGGGGGAATCGAAAGGGCGAGCGAAACGCGGCCGCGGCCAACTAGCGTTCAGCCATGAACAACACCGCACCGTTCGTCATCTTCGCCAGTGAATTCATCGGCACGACTCTGCTGCTGCTACTGGGAATCGGTGTCAGCGCGAATGCAACGTTGAAGAAGTCCTTTGGCGTGGGTAGGGACTGGTTGCTGATCTCCTTCGGCTGGGGGTTCGCCGTCTTCGTCGGCGCGAGTGTCGCCTGGCGGTCGGGAGCCCAACTCAACCCTGCCGTGACCTTGGGGCTGGCCGTCACCGGCGGCCTGAGTTGGTCCAAGGTGCCGCTGATCGTCGCCGCCCAGATCGCGGGGGCGATCTTCGGCGCGCTGCTCGCCTATCTGGCCTACAAGAAGCAGTTCGATACCCACGACGAACCGGCCAACACCGGTGGCATCTTCTTCACTTCGGCCTCAGTCTCGGCGCCGCTGTGGAACATCATCAGCGAGGTGATCGGCACCTTCGTGCTGGTCTACTGGGTGCTGGAGAGTTCGCCCTTTCAGCCCGGTACTGCAGACTCCTCCGTACAGTTCGGCAACTCCGCGCTGGGTTATGCCGGCGTTGCCTTCACCGTGATCGCGATCGGCGCCTCCCTCGGTGGACCCACTGGCTACGCGGTCAATCCGGCCCGCGACTTCGGACCGCGGTTGGCGTACTCCTTCCTGCCGATCAAGGGCAAGGGTTCGTCCAACTGGGGCTACGCCTGGATCCCCATTGTGGGCCCGCTCATCGGTGCGCTGCTGGCGGTTGGCTTCTTCGAGCTGACCACCTGACGATGACGGCCGCCCGACCCCGACGTGGGGAGTGGCTGCGCCGTGGTCAAACTGTCGCCACCGGCGCTTGGGCGGCGCCCACGACCGCGGTCGGTTGGGTCGCGATCCTGCTCGCCGGGCCCCAGGTCAGCCGAACTCGACGTGATGCGGTGGTGTTGGTCACCGGGCCGGGAGCAGGTCGGCTGTTCGACCGGCTGAACCCCCGGCTGCGGATCGGGGCCATGACGCTCGGGGGAGTGATTCTCGCCCGGGATGAGGCGACTGCCGAGCAGAACTGGCAGCACGAGCTGGTCCATGTGGCCCAGGCTCGGCACTGGGGACCACTCTTCCTGCCCGCCTACGGACTGGCATCCCTGGTCGCGTGGGCAACCGGACATGATGTGTATGAAGCGAACTTCTTCGAGCTGGAGGCCCGGCAACTCGCGTAGCGGGAGCTGCCGCCCGACTGCGCTGGGGCTGCGTAACGGGGCGGACACTCGCCCGCGCCCCTCTCGTGTGGACTCATGGCGGCCCCCTGGCAATGCTGGGGCCATGGCTGATCCAGAACGTATGCACATGATCGACTCGCTTTGGCTTGACCTGGTGCAAGCCGACGGTCCAGTCGCTGTCGGTGGCGTGTTCGAGTTTCGGGGGAAGCCGCCGGCCTTGGCGAAGATTCGCGGCAGGATCGCGGAAATCCTGCCGGAGTCGCCTCGGTTGCGACAGATCCCGATGCATTCGCGCACCGGTGTGTTGCAGCCCAAGTGGCAGGAAGCCGAACCCGATCTCACCCACCATGTGACCCGTCGGGCCATCGCGGTCGGCGGTCTCGAGGGCGAGATCTCCCGGATGCTGACGCTGGCGATGCCCATCGATACCCCCCTCTGGGATATCACCGTGTTGACGGGCTACGCGCCGAAGGAGTGGGCGCTGGTGTGGCGGCTGCATCATTCGGTTGCGGACGGCGAGGGGGTGACGATGCTGGTCGGGCGGGCCCTCGACATGGCGCCGGAGGGCGGGATGACTTTGACCGATGCGTTGGTTGCCCAGGCCGCTGCCTGGCGCGCAGAACGAGGTGGCGCGAAGGATCGCGCGGTGGACGCTGGCGACCGTCTGCGGAATGCTCTCACCGGCGCTTTCGCCGATGCCGCGGCGGTTGCCTACGCAGCTCCCGACACGGTCCGGGCGCTGTTGAGGATGGCGCCCGGCCGTCCTTCCGAATTGTCCGGCGCGCCCGGTAAGGGGCGGGACTGGCGCCATCTGCATCTGCCGTTGGCGGATGTCAAGGCGGCCGGCAAGCGGCAAGGCGCCACCATCAATGACGTGATCATGGCCGGTGTCACGAACGGCTTCCGGCAGGTGCTGATCGCGCAGGGTTCGGATCCTGATGGTCGGGAGGTGCGGGCGATCATGCCGGTGTCGCGGCGGGTGCCTGGCGACACTCGGTCCAACAACCAGGTCAGCGCCATGCCGATCGCATTGCCGGTAGGTATCGAGGATCCCATCGAGCGGTTGGAGCGCGTTGTCGAGCAGACCCAGCAGGGAAAGAAGTCGATGGCGCCGGCGCTGATCGGCGCGGTGGAGGACACCGTGTCGAAAGTAGTGCCGGCGCCGCTGCAGGAGTTTGTCGTGGCCCGGACCGGCTGGTCCACCGCATGGATGACCGACACGCTGGTGACCAACGTGCGCGGGGCCGCGGTGCCGCAGTACTTCTGCGGTCAGGAGGTGCGCTACCTGTCGCCGATCATCCCGATCGCCTCCAGCCTGCGGACTGTTGTGGGGATCAACTCCTACAACGGCAGCCTGAACATCTCTGTCACCGGCGATGCCGAACATGCGGCAGACGACAAACTCCTGCTGGCCGGCATTGCCGCCGGTATCGACGAATTGATGGCGCTGGGGGACTAGGTCGCGAGACCGTCGATGACGGGCCGTCTGGAGCCCCAAAACCGCACGTTCGGTGGATGCCATCGCTGGCCGTTCGGTTCACGATGGGTCCCTATTGCGTTTCGATTCGGCTTGATGCGCATGGTTTCGCTCAAATAGACGTATACATCAATGTTTACGCTGGGAAGGCTGGCGACATGAAACCAATACGGGTCCTCCCACCTGCTGTTGTCATCGCCCTCACTGCCAGTCTCGCTGCGAGTCCCGCCTGGGCCGCCGACGCTGCCGCACCCGCGGCGGCCACACCTACCGCCGTGACCGCCACCGCTGCCGGTCCGGTGGACAAGGCCACAATCCCTGCCTTCGATACCCGGTTCGTCGTGTCGGCCGCCGAAGCCGCTCGAGTGGCTCGACCTGGGGTGCTGAGCTTGATCGCCTCGGCCAACCTGAGCTGTCGGTTCAACGGTGTCTGGACCGACTATTCGCTGGCACTGGCGAAGAAGAATCCGCGGGCCAGATTCAATGTGAACGCCAGCATCGGCTGCGCCCCGGTCGCCAACGCGATGGGCGACGGCAGCGTCCGAGTGCAGTTCGGCGGTCGGGTGATGGCCACGAAGAACCTGTCGTGGAAGACCGCGATCCGCGCCCGGCCTGCCCTGCCGATCGTCAAGTTCCCTTCCGCGTTGAAGCCACCTCAGCTGAACGCTCTGCGGGCCCGAATCGCGAAGACCCCCGGTGGGCTGCCAGTGGCGAGCCCAGGCGGCAAGGCGACTTGCCGGATGATCTCGGCCTGGTGGGGTTACCCGTCAGATGGCTTCCCGGCCGCGCCTCGGTTGAAGTACAACTTGCCCGGCATGGCGTGGGTCGCGGTCGCCTGTATCCCGGTGTCCAACGCCGCTGGCAGCGCTGCGGTCGCGCCGGCCAACGGGGCAGCGGCCAAGGGCATCGCCTGGGGATCCTTCACACCCTACAACCCGCCGCCCGCGCCGATTCCCGCGTTTGAGATGACATTCCGGACTTCTGCGATCCCGGGCGCCACCGGTGTGGCCGGACGGGCGACGCGCTCGATTCACCTAATACGCACCAAAGATCTCAAGCTGAGGGTCAACTCGAAGCTGAGCTCGGTCGTCCCGCCACGGGCCGCTATCACAGGCGCCTACTACGACAAGGTCGACGCTGACTTGATTCACGTTGAGGTGGCGGCCATGCCCGTGGATATGAAGGCTGGCGCGGCTGAATTTGTTCTGGACTATGACGACGTTGACGTGAGCGTCAAGGATCTGGCTCGGATCGACAAGGACTGGGCCGACGTCGAGGGTTCCGTGGCACCCAAGATGCCTGGCATCAAGGTCGCTCTCCCCGAGACGACCATCACGCCAGTGATCGACCCTTCGCTCGGCACCCTCAGGGGTCCCGGCATTTCCCCGACCGGAAGTGCCGCAGTGAGGCCGGCCGTGGGTGGCGCGGCGGCGGGTGGCGCGGCCGCGGGCACACTTGCGCCCCCCGCGATCGGCGGATGCGCCATTGGCGGCTACGAGCGCCGGGTGGAGTGGCTTGATCGCCCCGCATCGCCTGCCGTCTTGGCATCATGCTCGACGCCGTGGTTGACACATGGCGCAATGGTGGCGGTCGCCGCCACCGCGGTGGCGGCGGGAACCAGCGGTGATGACGGCGGTACCCGAGTCGCGAGCGCCACCGAGGTGGATGTCCCCGACGTCACTGTTCCCCCGACACCACCGCCGAACGACAACCTTGGTGATGCAAGCTGGTGGCGCTATACAGTGCCGCAGTTCTGGAACGCACCGAACGGGCAACCGGTCCGTTGGCCGACCCCGAACACGCCGATCGACGTGGTCGTCAACTGCCCGGCCCTGACCGATGGCCCGTGTGAGGACGAAGCCGGTCGGGTCCAGGTCGCGGTCGCGGAGGTCCGAGCAGGCGGTGGACCGAACCTTCAGTACAAGGGGGTCGACAAGTCGGCCTTCGTCCCGACCAAGGCTCGCCACACCGACCCGACCAAGCAGGGCAAGATCACGGTCACCTTCACCAAGGCGGCCGCCCAAGCTGGTAATGGCGGGACGGATATCTTCAACGGTCTTGGAAACAACGCCGAGGCTGGTGTGGGCGGCTTCGACTGGATCAACAGGAACGACGGCAAGGGCGCCTCGATCGCTGCCGGATACGTCGCGATTGACTCCACGAAACTGCCTTCGATGGAGAAGTGGCGTCGGCAGGTCCTCTACATGCACGAGTTGGGTCACTCGATCGGGCTGACCCACCCGGACGTAGCTCGAACGCTGCCCGGCGGGACGCAACAACCGGCCCTGCCCAGCACCGGCCAGATCATGGACAGCAGGCTGGATGTGCCGGCACCCCGCTGGGGCAATGGCGATCTCGCTGGGCTGAAGCTGGTCGGCTCCCAGGCAACCCCGCCCGCACCGGAGCCACTGCCGACGCTCGGGATGGGCGGGTTTAGCAGCGTGACAAAGACGTCACTCAGAGTCGGCCTAACCGTGACAACGGTCAAGTCTGCTGCGGTGTGCCTTGCATACGGGCGGGCGGACCAGGCCCCCGAGACTTGGGCGCAAGTCCCGATCGAGGTGGTAGGGCCGGTGGCCGGCCTGAACCTGACCAAGAACGTTACGGGATTGACAGCGGCCACCAGATATGGATTCCGTGCGAAGTTGATGCCCACCACCGATTGCAACGGGGCATCAACCCTCCTCCCGTTTACCCCAATCACGACGAGAACGACACCGTCGATCTGACGCCCGGGGCCACCCCCGGTGCGTGGTTGATGGCTCTATTGACATATAGTCAATAGAGCCATCAACCACGAGGAGACGCATGTCCGAGGCATACATCTACGAGGCAATCAGGACGCCGCGCGGTCGCGGCAAGGCCAACGGTTCCCTACACGGGGTCAAGCCGGTCACCCTCGTAGGTGGGTTGGTCGACGAGTTGCGCACCCGACACTCGGGCCTGGACACCAACGCGATCGATGACGTGATCCTCGGTTGCGTCACCCCGGTCGGCGACCAGGGCGCCGATATCGCCAAGACCGTCGCGATCAACTCGGGGCTGCCCGACACCGTCGGCGGCATCCAGATCAACCGGTTCTGCGCCTCGGCGCTCGAGGCCGTCAACATGGCCGCCCAGAAGGTACGCGCAGGCTGGGATCAGTTGATCATCGCCGGCGGCGTTGAGTCGATGAGCCGGGTGCCGATGGGTACAGACGGTGGCGCTTGGGCGATGGACCCGGAGACCGCCTATGACACCTACTTCGTGCCGCAGGGCATCAGTGCCGACCTGATCGCCACCACCGAGGGGTTCAGCCGCGACGATGTCGACGCCTACGCAGTGATGTCGCAGGAGCGTTCGGCCGCAGCCTGGAGTGGCGGCCGGTTCGCCAAGTCTGTCGTGCCAGTCAAGGACCGCAACGGCGTGGTGCTGCTGGACCACGACGAGCACATGCGCCCCGGCACCACCGCTGCCGACCTCGGCAAGCTCAAGCCCTCGTTCGCCGGTATCGGTGAGATGGGCGGCTTCGACGCCGTGGCGCTGCAGAAGTACCACTGGGTCGAAAAGATCGACCACGTCCACACCCCGGGCAACTCCTCCGGCATCGTCGACGGCGCCGCGCTGGTGCTGATCGGCAACGAGCAGGTCGGCAAGGACTTCGGGATGGCCCCGCGCGGTCGCGTGGTGGCGACCGCCGTCAGCGGTGCCGATCCGACGATCATGCTGACCGGACCGACACCGGCCACCCACAAAGCGCTGAAGAGTGCCGGCCTGACCCCCGACGATATCGACGTCTGGGAGCTGAACGAGGCGTTCGCGGCGGTCGTATTGAAGTGGGTCAAGGACTTCAACCTGCCGATGGAGAAGGTCAACATCAACGGTGGCTCCATCTCGATGGGCCACCCACTCGGCGCCACCGGCGCCATCATCACCGGAATCGTGCTGGACGAGCTCGAGCGCAGCGGGGGCCGGTACGGCCTCATCACGCTGTGCATCGGCGGCGGCATGGGCCTGGCCACCATCATCGAGCGCGTGTAGACGGGTAGAGGAGACAACATATGAGCGACAACATGATTGCCTGGGACCTGGACGCCGACGGCATCCTCACCCTGACGATGGACGACCCCGACCAGGGTGCCAACACCATGAACGCCAAGTTCCAGGCCGACCTGGGCACGACCGTCGACCGTGTCGTGGCCGAGAAAGACAGCATCACCGGCGTCATCCTCACCAGCGGCAAGAAGACCTTCTTCGCCGGTGGTGACCTCAAACTGCTGAGCCAGGCCCAGCCTGAGGATGCCGCCCGGATCGAGGCCGAGGTTGACGGACTGAAGGCGAATATGCGCCGACTGGAGACGCTGGGTATTCCGGTCGTCGCCGCGATCAACGGTGCCGCCCTCGGCGGTGGCTTGGAACTGGCGCTGGCTTGCCACCATCGGGTCGCCCTCAGTGCGAAGGGCAGCACGCTCGGGGTACCCGAGGTGACCCTTGGGCTGCTGCCGGGTGGCGGTGGCGTCACCCGCACCGTCCGGATGTTCGGACTGCAGAAGGCGCTGATGGAGATCCTGCTGCAGGGCCAGCAGCGCAAACCGCAGGCCGCCCTCGCGACCGGTCTGGTCGACGAGGTCGTGGACACCCCCGAGGCGATGATGGCCGCGGCTCGAGCCTGGATCAAGGCGAACCCCGAGTCCACTCAGCCGTGGGACGTCAAGGGCTACCGGATCCCCGGTGGCACCCCGTCCAGCCCGAAGTTCGCGGCGATGCTGCCGGCTTACCCGGCCAACCTGCGCAAGCAGACCAAGGGTGCGCCGATGCCGGCACCGGAGGCCATCATGTCGGCTGCCGTCGAAGGCTCCCAGGTGGACTTCGACAACGCGTCGAAGATCGAGACCCAGTATTTCGTCTCGCTGGCCTGCGGCCAGGTGTCCAAGAACATGATCAAGGCGTTCTTCTTCGACCTGCAGGGCATCAACAAGGGCTCCAGTCGTCCCGACGGCTACCCGCCCTACCGCGCCAAGAAGGTGGTCGTTCTCGGTGCCGGGATGATGGGTGCCGGGATCGCCTACCAGTGCGCCCGCAGTGGGATGGAGGTCGTCTTGAAGGATATGAGTCTGGAGGCGGCCGAGAAGGGTAAGGCGTACAGCCAGAAGATCCTCGACAAGGCGGTGTCACGTGGTCGGATGACCGAGGCCGCTCGCGACGAGGTGCTCGCCCGGATCACCCCGACCGACGGTGTCGAGGAGGCCAAGGGTGCCGACCTGCTGATCGAGGCAGTGTTCGAGGACCCGGCGCTGAAGGCCAAGGTCTACGCCGAGATCGAGCCGGTGCTCGCCCCCGACGCGCTGCTGGGTTCCAACACCTCGACATTGCCCGTCACCGGGCTTGCCGAGGGTGTGACTCGGCCCGCCGACTTCATCGGGCTGCACTTCTTCTCGCCGGTCGACAAGATGCCGCTGTTGGAGATCGTCGTCGGGGAGAAGACCTCCGACGCGACCATCGCCAAGGCCGTGGATGTCGCCCTGCAGATCAAGAAGACCCCGATCGTCGTCAACGACAGCCGCGGTTTCTTCACCTCGCGGGTGATCGGCACCTTCATGGGTGAGGCCGCCGCGATGGTCGGCGAGGGCGTGGTGCCGAACTCGATCGAGCAGGCGGCATTGCAGTCGGGGTACCCGACCGGACCGCTCGCCCTGCTGGACGAGGTCAGCCTGACGCTGGCCCGGCGGATTCGGGAGGCGGCCCGCGCGGCCGCCGCAGAAGAGGGGACCGAGTTCCCCGAGCATCCCTCCTACGCCGTCATCGACACGATGGTGAACGAGAAGGACCGTGGCGGTCGTGCCGCCGGTGCCGGATTCTACGAATACTCCGAAGGCAAGCGGGTCGGACTCTGGACCGGGCTGTCGGCGGAGTTCGGCGGCGACCAGCAGATCCCGTTCAATGACATGGCCGAGCGGATGCTGTTCATCGAGGCGATCGAGAGTGTGAAGTGCTTCGACGAGAACGTGCTGCGCTCGGTGGCGGACGCCAATATCGGTTCGATCTTTGGGATCGGTTTCCCGCCGTGGACCGGCGGCGTGCTGCAGTACATCAACGGCTACGCCGGTGGCCCGGCAGGTTTCGTCGCTCGCGCGCAGGAGCTTGCGGCGGCCTACGGCGACCGGTTCACTCCGCCCGCCTCACTGGTGGCGCTGGCTGAGGCCGGCGGCAGCTACGAGTAAGCGCGCCGGTAGCGCCGGGGTTGCTGCGGATCGGCCCGCAGCAACCACCGGCGGTACCGTCGCGGGATCGGCCGACGCTGGTGTGGCCAGCCGGTCCCGGATGACTGCGCAGGACCGTCGACGGCAACTGACCGATATCGGGTTGGATCTGCTCAAGGAGCGCCCGATCCAGGAAGTGCCGTTGGACGAGGTGGCCGACCGGGCCGGGATCTCCCGGACGTTGGTGTTCCACTACTTCCCCACCAAGAGCGACTTCTACTCCGCAGTGGTCGAGGCGGCGGGCCAACGGCTGCTCAGTGGTCGGCGGGCGGCGTCGGGGGACACCCCGCGGGAACGCGTCCGGTCGCTGATCGCAGGCTATCTGCGGTTGGTGGAGTCATCCAGAGACGTCTACGTCCGACTGGTGCGCGGCGCGGCCGGTGGGGACCCAGCGGTGTTGGCGATCCTGGATGAACTTCGCTGGGCGTTGGTGCCGACCTGGTTGGACGCGGCCGGCATGACGGCGGAGGGGTCCGGCGCCCCGGACGCGGCGACTCGACTTGTCGTTCGCGGCTGGCTGGTCGGGCTCGAGGAGGTCGCGATGGTCTGGGATCCGCAGCAGGTCTCTCAGCAGGAGCTGGTCGATCGGTTGGTGGACTCCTTCTTCGCCTTTGGCAGGGACTCGACCAGCACGCGGTGACTGGTTGGCCACCTTGACACTGGGCGACGCGGGGTGTTTACTGCCGTCCTCTACCACTGTGTACGCGAGGGGAGAATTCGGTGATGTTCGCGGGCGGCTCTCGCTCAGTGGTTAGGTTTTCCGGCCGGCCCGGCAGGACTCCAAGCCGCCCAACGAGTGCTGGCGTGGGTTCTGAACACCGGGGTCGCGCACTGATTGCGGTCACGGGTGCGCTGTCCCTCGTGCTGGGTCTCCTCAGTGGCGTCTTCGCGCCGGCTGCGAGCGCGGCAACTACCTTCAATGTTGCCACCAGTGCCCAACTGACGGCGGCGATGAGTAACGCCGTTGACGGCGACATCATTGCCTTTACGGGGAACATTGTGGTGTCCGGGCAGGTCACGGTGAACAAGTCCGTGACCTTGAGTGGCAATGGCTTCACAATTTCGGTGCCCATACCCGGCGTGTCCGATTCCGGCGCCAACAACTCTGGCGCGTCGGCCTTTCGCGTGTTCAATGTCTCGGCCAGCAAGAGCGTCACGATTCAGAACTTGACCATCAAGGGCGGAAACGTGCAGGGCGCAGGCGTCTACAACCCGGCCACTGCAACGGTGACGCTGGTGGGCGTGACCATTTCGAATTGTCGCAGCTCGGCGGCAGGCGGCGGCGGAATCTACAACGCGGGCACGCTCTACCTAATGAGGTCCAGCCTGATCAGGAATTCGGCGCTCTTCGGCGGGGGCTTCGTCAATGCCAACACTGGAGTGATGTACATAGACGGGTCGAGCATCTCAGAAAACCGCAGCGAATCAGCGAGTGGGGGTGGGGGTGGGGGCGAGAATCAGGGCAGCCTATACGCCAACAACTTGAGCTTCTCCAACAACCAGAGCACAGAGATCGGCGGCGGCCTCAATAACTACTCAACCGGGAAGCTTCGCATTCTGAATTCCAGTTTCACCGGAAATGTCGCCTACGGCTCCTACGGTGGGGGTGGCCTCGGCAATCACGGCGGAACAGCCAATGCCGTCGTGGCCAACACTGTCTTCGCCTACAACTACCGCAGGACCGGCGGGACTTCCGCCAACCCGACCAGCTATGCACTCGATGACTTCGGCAACGCCGCAGACGGGGTCGTCACCGGTACGGGGGTTTCGCTGGCCTATTCCACCTACCAGGCAGTCTTCCCCACATTGGCAACGAACGTTACGGGCAATCACCAGTACGTCGAGACCCTCGCGACCCCGGGCACTACCGGCACCAACGGGGCCACACCGAACGTGCCGATCCTGTTCGCTGGTGGTCTTTCGGCCGCGATCCTTGCCCCAGCGACGGGATCGCCTATCGGCGTCTCGGTTTTCCGGCCCTTTCTGGTGCCCGGCACCGGGATCTACACGGGAGTTTCCGTGCCGCTACTTGGCACAGGCAGCTGGGCGGATGACCTCGCGAACAGGGGGACGTCGACCAGATTCAGCAGTGTCCTGAATGCAGGTCTGCCGGTGATGGCCTACTACGACAAGTCCGCTGGCGTACCCGCCTGGGTGGCCCTGACCGCTGGGTCGCCAGCCACGAGTGTGGGTGTCGCTGGCGATCTGGTCACCCTGGATCAGGTGGGCACGGCCAGACCCGATGGCAGCGCAGGCGGGGCCTACACGACCACAGGCGCGGCCCAACTCCAGGCGTCCGACCTTTTCGACGTGCGTTCGATCACGACGGCCACTGGTGGCTCTGTCACCGGAGCGTCCATCTATGGAGATGTCTACCCCGCGGGAACGTCCGTGACGGTGACCGCGGTGCCGAACTCGGGGAAGCAGTTCAAGGAATGGAAGGTCAACGGGATCTCCTGCGCCGTCGCGACCTGCCCGCAGGTCTACACCTTCGCGGTCACGGCGAACACGACGCTTGAACCAGTGTTCGAGAACGTTCCCGGGGGCACTGTGACCGTGCGCGTATTCGGGGATCCCACCAGTACCGGACCGCCGATTTCCGGGGGTCAGACCCTCGGTTCGAATGGCTCCTTCATGGCGGCCTACTCCGGGCTGGTCGCGGCGAATGCGGTGGCCGTGAATGTGTCGCCGGTCTGCTCCATCACGTCGGGTCCGACCGTTGAGGCTTCCGCCGCCGGACTCACCGGGGACTACACGGCGTTATTGACCTGTATCAGTGGGACGCTGTCGGGCTACACGGTGAACGTCACAGTTCAAGGCGGGTCGTGTTTAGTCCCCGCTGGGGTAGGCGCGGGGGTGTACGTGGTGGGCACGGCGCAGTCCTCCGTCCAAGGATTCGGGACCACCCTGCCGGACGGATCCAACGTGCAGGCCTACCGGGCCACCGTCGGTGCTGCGCCCGCGCAGCAGTTTGCATCGGCGGCGGTGGCCGGGGTTTACCTACCGGCGGCTCGGGCATGCGCGCCGGCCGCGCCCTCGACGTCGGCGACGGCGACCAGTGGGGGCGCTCTCACGGTGGCGGATTCGGTGCCCCCGATCAATGGCGGGGCGGCGCTCCTGACGACCGGCGACTCCCTTGGGGTCAATGGTTACAACAGGGTGTTGGCCAAGCCGACTCCGTCGGGTGCCGGTGGTGTGGGCGGCGGATACCGCCCGACGTACAGCAGGTGCGGGGTGACCAATGCGTCACCCACCAGTGTGGAATGCCAACTGGGTGGCCCCGGCGGGGTGGCTGTCACGACCGGGGGTGCGGCAGGTCTGTGGAACCCGGGCGGGTGCGCTGGGCAGATCGTGGGCTACCGCAGCCGCTACATGACGTTGATGGGCTACGGACTCTGGAGCGCGGAAGCCCCTGGGACGCTGACCGGTCCCTGCTCATGACCAGCGACTTGGACGAGATCTTGTGGGAGAAGCCGGGGTTGGTGCTGCTCGTCGTTGGTCAGGGAGTCGAGAGCGGCGGAGCGAAGAACAACGATGGCAACAGCACGCAGTACGCGAGTTGAGGGGCACCGATATGGCACAGGAAGCGGTCGAGATGAGTCAGACCGGGCGCCGCGTGCGGGCGGATGAGCAGTGATGGCGCGCACAAGAGTTGTGGCGGCCCTGACCGTGGGTGTCTGCGCCGCCGGTGTCGGCATCGGGGTCGCCCAGGCTGGACAGGGCGGCGCCGGTTCGCCACCGGTCACGCAGACTGACCCGGAATTCATCACTGACTCTGCGTCGGCCGGGCGGGTAGCGGCCAAAGTCTCGGCGTCCTCAATCCGCGGGCGGGTGACGGGCGTGGGTGGGTCAGCTGCCGCGGGCTACCTGGTGGAGGCGTACACCTCCGATGGCAACTTCATGAATGATGCCCGCTCCGACAGCAACGGTCGCTACGCGCTCGCCTCGCTACAACCCGGTCCCTACAAGATCAAGGTGTCCCCGCAGCCAGGCGGACCGGCGTCTTGGGCAGCTGGCTGGGCGGGTGGATCACCGGGGCTCCTAACCGCGCGGGTGTACTCGCTCGGGACCACCGCCCTGACAGTGGACGTGCAGTTGCCCAGGGCAGCCGGGTTGTCCGGGCAGGTGCAGTCGCGGCCGGCTGGGCCGGCGACCGTGACCGCCTGTGGGCAGTCCTTTCTGGACTGTCGGACAGCCAACGTGAACGGGTCGGGTCGGTTCGCCATAACGGGGTTGCCGGCCGGCACCGTCTCGGTGAGTCTGCGCATCGGGACTCGGGCGCCACTGGTGTTCCCCAAACAACCGCCGCGCGCCGGCGTCAGAGTGGTCGCCGGTGCCACCACGCAGGTCGTGCTGAATGCCGCCACCCAGGGCGCCCCACAGGTCACCGCCACATCACCGCCGAAAACCCCGATGCCGGTGCGCCGCGATACCGCTGCGCCAGCTGTGACCCGGGCAACGTTGGTCAGGGTTGGCGCTGCCCGCCGGGTCCAAGTCGCGGCCACCGACAACGTCGGCCTGGCACGCCTTCAGATCAGCTTCGGCGGGAGGGTGCGGGTCAGTCGCGGATTCACCACCGCCCGAGTTGCAGTCCCCGGCAATGGCGCGGTTGCGGTCCGGGTAGCCGACACGTCCGGCAACTGGAGCCCGTGGCGCCTCGCCCGCTAGCACCGGGCACTCATGGTCAGAGGGGTGGCCACGTGACCGACGTCACCGCCTCGGCAGGCTCCAGGACCTGTCGCCTCGGCCATGGCGCTGGTATCTTGTATGAAGTTGTTCGCGCCCCCTGAGGCGCCGGGCACGTCTGCTCCGGCGCAGATTTCCAACCGCCTCACCACCGCAGATCTCCACCATGGGGAACACCTGCGAGCGCCGATCCAATTGAAACCGTTGAGGACTCCTCGCGGTGATTCTCTGGGCCAGACCCGTTGAAGAAGGGTCTTTCCGCCGACGCGTCAACAACGCGAACTCGACCCACCATGGGTCTTGTCAACGGAAGGCACCACCGAAATGTCCAGTTCTACCTTCGCCGAACTCGGCGTACCCAAAAACCTATGCTCGGCGCTTGAACGCGCTGGCATCGAGACCCCCTTTCCGATTCAAACTGCTGCCATCCCGGACGCCCTCGCGGGCAGAGATGTCCTCGGCCGCGGGCAGACCGGCTCAGGCAAGACGTTGGCGTTCGGGTTGCCGTTGCTGATGGCCATGAAGGACCGTCCGCGCAGCGCTCGTCGCCCCGGCGGCCTGGTGCTCGTCCCGACCCGGGAACTTGCCATGCAGGTCTCCGATGCATTGGAGCCGCTGGCGAGTCGACTCGACGTCACCATGACCGTGGTGGTCGGCGGCAAGTCCTATGCCCCGCAGATCAAGGCCTTCCGGGCCGGTGTCGACATCGTCGTTGCCACCCCCGGTCGCCTGATGGACCTGGTCGAACAGGGTGAGGCCGACCTGAGCAGGGTCACCGTGACCGTGCTCGATGAGGCCGACCACATGGCCGACCTCGGTTTCATGCCGCAGGTCACCTCGCTGCTGGACCACACGCCGAAGGGCGGCCAGAGACTGCTGTTCTCGGCCACTCTCGACCGTGACGTCGACAAGCTCGTGCGGCGCTACCTGAAGGATCCGGCCACCCACTCGGTGTCGCCGGCGACAGCTTCGGTCGACGCGATGGATCACCACGTGTTGGTCGTCGCGCCGCACGACAAGAACGAGGTGACAGCGCGGATCGCCGCCCGGTCAGGTCGAACCGTCGTGTTCGTGCGCACCAAGCACGGCGCAGATCGGCTCGCCACTTCCCTCCGCAAGGTCGGTGTCAGGGCGGGTTCGCTGCACGGCGGTAAGACCCAGAGCGCCCGCAGCGCGACATTGGACGACTTCCGGTCGGGCACAGTGTCCGTGCTGGTGGCCACCGACGT
>JAUPKM010000104.1 GCA_030837445.1 Actinomycetota bacterium | reverse complement strand
TCGACGGCGCCGCTAGGCGGGTGCGAGCACAGCGAGAGGCGGTTGCACGACGGCTCGAGCGACAGCGTAGGGAGGCCGCAGTCGCTCGCGAGGTGCTGGCGGTGCTGGACACCCTCGATGACCGACTGACTGCCTCGGTGGCCGCGGCCCAGCAATGTAGGGAGGAGTCTGAGCTTGGAAGGAGCGGCCGTGACCAGGAACTCAGGGACCTCCGCTCGCTGCTGCGCGCCCTATCTGCGGAATGGGACGGATTGACGGACTCGGTGCACCGGGATGAACTGGCCAAGACCGAGCAGCGGATGCGGATCGATTCCGCCTTGGAGCGGGCGATGACAGATTTCGGGGTCGATCCGGAAACCCTGGTCGCGGAATACCACCCCGGAGTTCCCGTGCCGCCGTCTGCAGTGCCGGCCGCGGACTCGCAGGACGAACCGGATCGGCCATTGCCCGAGCCGACCCCGTACGTCCGCGAGCAGCAACAGGCTCGATTCCGCAAGGCGGAGAAGGAACTCGCGTTGTTGGGACGGGTCAATCCGTTGGCGCTGGAAGAGTTCACCGCCATGCAGGAACGGCAGGCCTTCCTCGGTGCGCAACTGGAGGATCTGAAGGCCGGTCGAGAGGACCTGTTGGGGATCATCTCCGACGTGGACGCCCGAGTTGAGCAAGTCTTCGCAGAGGCGTACGAGGATGTCGCGGCGCAATTCGAGGGGGTGTTCTCGCGGCTCTTCCCGGGTGGCGAGGGCCGGTTGACGCTGACCGAGCCGTCGGACATGTTGGGAACCGGAGTGGAGGTAGAGGCCCGTCCGGCGGGGAAGCGGGTCAAGCGCCTCAGCCTGCTCAGCGGCGGGGAGCGGTCGTTGACCGCGGTGGCCTTCCTGGTGGCCCTATTCAAGGCGAGGCCCAGCCCGTTCTACCTACTCGACGAGGTCGAGGCGGCGTTGGACGACGTCAACCTGGGACGGTTGTTGGACATTCTGGAGGAGTTGCGCGCCACCAGCCAGCTATTGGTCATCACCCACCAGAAGCGCACCATGGAGATTGGCGATGCCCTCTACGGGGTCACCATGCGGGATGGTGTGACCTCAGTGATCAGTCAGCGGCTGCGCGAGTCGGCCTGACCGACTGAATCGGAACATCGCGCACTCCTTGAGGTTCGGGCTAGTCCGGTTACCAGTCGGTAGGCCTCCGGGGTCTGCAGCGCGGGCGGCCGGTGGGAGAATCTCTGCTCGTGAACCCAACGCTCCTGATCGTCCTCATCGTCGCCGCCCTGGCCATAGTCGGCGGCGTTACCACCGCCCTGGTCGTCCGAAGCCGTAGACAACGGGCCCTGACCGCGGCGCCGCCGCGTCCGGGCATCGACTACGCACCAGGGGTTGGTGACGACGACTCCGTCCCGCGCGACGCCGAGCGCCGCACTATCGAAGACGCTGGCCTGACCGGCACCGCACTGCTGGACCGCCCGGCCGACACGGTCGAGCTGGTCGAGGAACCCGGGGTGGTCCTCGAGGTGCCACTGCCCTCGGCCGGACGCTGGACCCGGCTGAAGGCGCGGCTGGCCCGGTCGAACAGCGCCCTGGGTAAGGCGCTGCTGCAGCTTCTGACCTCCGACAACCTCGATGAGGCAGCCTGGGAGGAGATCGAGGACACCCTGCTGCTCAGTGATCTGGGGGTGGCCCCAAGCCAGGAACTCGTTGAGCGGTTGCGGACCCGGGTGAGGGTGGAGGGAACCGCCGATCCGGTACAGGTGCGGGCGATGCTTCGGGAGGAGCTGCTGGCATCGGTGGATCCGGCACTGGATCGGACTGTCATCACCCGTCGCGACGACGGACCCGCAGTATTGATGGTGGTCGGGGTAAATGGCACCGGCAAGACCACCACCACCGGCAAGATCGCCCGCCTGCTGGTGGCGGACGGCAGGACGGTGGTGCTCGGTGCCGCCGACACCTTCCGGGCGGCGGCCTCCCAGCAGCTGCAGACTTGGGGTGACCGGGTCGGGGCGGTTGTGGTCCGCGGTGACGAGGGAGCCGATCCGGCCGCGGTGGCGTTCGACGCTGTCCGCGATGCAACCACCGACGGGGCCGACGCGGTGATTATCGACACCGCAGGTCGGCTACACACGAAGGTCGGGCTGATGGACGAACTCGGCAAGGTGAAGCGCGTCATCGGTAAGCAGGCACCGGTCTCGGAGGTGTTGCTGGTGCTGGATGCCACCACCGGCCAGAACGGTCTGGTGCAGGCCCGGGTCTTCTCTGAGGTGGTGGATGTCACCGGCATCGTGCTGACCAAGCTGGACGGGACGGCGAAGGGCGGAATCGTGGTCGCGGTACAGCGGGAACTGGGCGTACCGGTGAAGTTGGTCGGGCTGGGGGAAGGCCCCGACGACCTCGCGCCGTTCGAGCCCGAGGCGTTCGTCGACGCACTGCTGGACTGAGCTGCCCGACGCCTCCGGGTGCCGCAGCCGCGTAACACGACGGCAACAAACCGCCGTCAAACGTCACCCGGCAGAAACGTGCTGACCAACTCCGGGAAACAGCCGACAGCGAGTCTCATCTCGACCACGGAAATAATGGGCGAGAGGAGAGCACGATGCCCGAAATCAATAGCGGGGACACAGCATGGGTCCTCGTGAGCGCGGCGCTGGTGCTGCTGATGACACCAGCACTGGCGTTCTTCTACGGCGGAATGGTCCGTATGAAGAGCGTGCTCAACATGATGATGATGAGTTTTGGCGCGCTGGCATTGGTCAGTGTGCTGTGGGTGCTGTACGGCTACTCGATGGCGTTCGGCAACAGCACCGGTGGCAAGGGACTGCTGGGAGATCCGACCGAGTTCCTCGGGTTGAAGGGTCTGATGAACCCCGAGTCCGTCTCCGGCAGCATCCCATCGATGGCGTTCGTGGCCTTCCAGGCCGTGTTCGCGATCATCACAGTGGCGCTGATCTCGGGTGCCATCGCGGACCGCGCGAAATTCGGCACCTGGATGATCTTCGCCGGCATTTGGGCAACGCTGGTGTACTTCCCAGTCGCGCACTGGGTGTTCGCGTTCAGCAGCAAGGACGGCAGTTACACGGGTGGCTGGATCGCGAACAATTTGGGCGCGATCGACTTCGCCGGTGGCACGGCGGTGCACATCAACGCCGGTGCGGCGGGACTGGCCCTGGCGATTGTGTTGGGTAAGCGGATCGGCTTCGGCAAGACGGCCTTCCGGCCACACAACCTGCCATTCGTGATGCTCGGCGCGGGTCTGCTCTGGTTCGGCTGGTTCGGCTTCAACGCCGGCAGCGCCCTCACCGCTGGCACCACGGCATCTGTGGTCTGGATGACCACCCTCACCGCGACCGCCGCGGGCTCGCTCGCCTGGATGCTTACCGAGCGGCTGCGTGACGGTCACGCCACCTCGTTGGGTGCCGCGTCCGGCATTGTTGCCGGTCTTGTCGCCATCACCCCGGCCTGCTCCTCGGTGAATATTCTGGGTGCGCTGGCGATCGGCGTCGTGGCGGGTGTCCTCTGTGCTCTGGCCGTCGGCCTGAAGTACCGCTTCGGTTTCGACGACTCCCTGGATGTCGTCGGGGTCCACCTGGTCGGCGGCATCGTCGGCACGTTGATGATCGGCTTCGTCGCCACCGAGGAGGCGCCGGCAGCTGTCAGCGGCCTGTTCTACGGCGGCGGGTTCAGCCAACTCGGTAAGCAGGCGGTCGCCGGTGGTGCGGTGCTGGCCTACAGTCTCATCCTCACCCTGATCATCGGGTACGCGTTGAGCAAGACGATCGGGTTCCGAATCGATCAGGACGCCGAGGCCGAAGGTATCGACGTCACCCAGCACGCCGAATCGGCGTACGAGTCATCAGACGGTTACGGCGGAGCGTTCGCAGGTTCAACCGGGAAGGTCAGCAGCAAGAAGAAGGAGGAGGTGTCGGCATGAAACTCGTGACCGGAGTGATCAAGCCGTTCAAGCTCGACGATGTCAAGGAGGCGCTGCAGACGTTCGGAATCTCCGGACTGACGGTCTCCGAGGTCAGCGGCTACGGTCGCCAGGGTGGACACACCGAGGTGTACCGGGGGGCCGAATATACGGTCGACCTGATCCCGAAACTGCGGATCGAGGTTGTGGTGGACGACGAGGATGCCGCCGACGTGGTGAACCTGATCGTCAAATCCGCCGCCACCGGCAAGATCGGTGACGGGAAGGTGTGGACCGTGCCGGTCGACGAACTGGTGCGGGTGCGTACCGGCGAACGGGGGTCGGCCGCGCTGTAGCTGTCAGGCGACTAGCTGGAGCGCTGTGCGCAGCGCGACTGTCAGCAGGCGGAGGGGTCGGTGCCATTTGTGCCCGGCCCCTCCGCCGTGCGGTTGGCCGAGGGCCGCAGAGAACCGGGGGTGCGGGGAGCCCGTGCAGGTGGGAGATAGTTGTCGACACGATCGAGGAGAGGAAGCATGACAGTGGTCCTGGATTCCGCGCAGCCGGAAGTCTTCCGCGCAGCCCGCGAGACATTACTGGCCAGCCCCTTCATCGACCCGGCGGTCCGGCGGGCAGAACTTGCGGACCTGACCGATGCCTGGCTTCGACGGTTGTTCCTCGACTCCGGTGCCGACCCGGCCAGTTGCGCGCTGGTGGCCATCGGCGGATATGGTCGCCGAGAGTTGGCGCCAGGTAGCGATATCGATGTGTTGCTGCTGCACACCCCCGGGTCAGCCGTCGGGGTTCCGGCAGACAGAATCTGGTACCCGATCTGGGATTCCGGGGTGCGCCTTGACCACAGCGTGCGTACCCCCGCCCAGGCCCGGCGGCTGGCGAACTCGGATGTGAAAGTGATGCTGGGGCTGTTGGACGGCCGCACGATAGCCGGCGATGAGTCGCTACTCGCCGGACTGCGCGCCTCCTCGCTGTCGGATTGGCGGGCCCGGGCGGCCGTCCGGCTACCCGAACTGCGACAGATGGTCGCCAACCGACGGGAGAGCTTCGGTGAGCTCGCCTACCTACAGGAACCTGAGTTGAAGGAGAGTCTCGGCGGACTGCGCGATCTCACCATCATGCGGGCGATAGCGGCATCCTGGGTAACCGACGTCCCGCGCGCCGCGTTGGAGGCGCCGCACCTGCTGCTGCTCGACGTCCGGGATGCGTTGCATACCTCCACCGGACGCAGTAGTGACCGACTGTTGCGGCAGGAGCAGCCCGGCGTAGCGCGACTGCTGGGGATCGAGGATCCGGACGGCGACGGCGACGGCGTCCTTCGGGCGGTGGCGGCCGCGGGCAGGACGATTGATTGGGCGGCAGACATCGTCTGGCACCGGGTGGACCGAGTGGGTCGGCCTGCCCGCGTTCCCGGCCTGCGCAAACTTCGAGGTCCCAAGGTCCCGGCTCGGGCGCCCTTGGCAGACGGGGCGGTAGTGGCGGACGGGGAGGTCGTGCTGGCCCGCGACGCCCGGCCGTCGAGGGATCCTGCGCTTCTGCTGAGAATGGCCGCTGCCTCGGCGCGCGCGGGATTGCGGATCGCGCCGGCCACTCTGACCAGACTGGCGGAGACCACCGGATCGGCACCGGTGCCCTGGTCGGACGAGATGCGCAACTCGTTTGTCGCGCTGATCGGCGCCGGCCGGGGGACAGTCCCGGTGTGGGAGGCCCTAGACCAGCAGGATCTGATCACCCGGCTGGTGCCGGAATGGGCCGCGACCCGCAGCGCACCACAGCACAATCCGGTACACGTCCACACGGTGGATCGGCACATGTTGGAGACGGCCGTCCGGGCAAGTTCGCATGCCCGTGAGGTGGCCCGGCCTGACCTGTTGTTGGTGGCGGCGATCCTGCATGACATCGGCAAGCCTGCGGGGGCGGCCAAACACAGCGAAGTGGGCGCTGTGATGGTGGCCGAGATCGCACCCCGGATGGGCTTCAGCCAGCAGGACACGGAGGTGCTGGTGGCGCTGGTCGCGCACCACCTGTTGCTGTCGGAGACTGCGACGAGGCGCGATATCGAGGACCCGGCCACGGTGGCCGCAGTGGCGGCAGCAGTGCAGCGGATCGATGTGCTGGAGTTGCTCCGGGCACTGACGATGGCTGACGCCCAGGCCACCGGGCCGGCAGCCTGGAGTCCGTGGAAGGCCGGCTTGGTGGACACTCTGGTGACTCGGGTACGGGCCGCCCTGGACGGCGAACCCGCCCCCGACTTGCCGGGTCCGAGTGAATTGGAGCAGGCCGCAGCGACGACCGGTGATGTCGTGGTGATGCACCGCACGGTGGGAGGGCTGGAGGAGTTGACGATCGGTGCGCCGGCCTCCCGCGGAGACATTGCCGACGCCGCCGGGGTGTTGGCGCTGCACAGACTTCAGGTGATCGACGCGCGCGCTCACACGGTCGCTGGCCGATCGGTCAGCACTTGGCGGGTGACTCCCTCCTTCGGAGAGCCACCCGATCCACAACGGTTGGCAGTTGACCTTCGGCGGGTGGTCGCCGGCACCCTGGACGTGAAGGATCGGTTGCGCCGCAGGGAGACCTCGTTCGAGTACGCCGCGGACGCCCCCGCCCCGCGGGTGGCGGTGGTCGCGGATGCCTCCGACCGGGCGACGGTGGTAGAGGTCAGGGCAGCCGATTCGCCCGGCTTGCTACACCGGCTGCTGCGTCGGATGGAGTCGGCAGGGGCGCGCGTGCAGGCAGCGAAAGTGTCCACCCTCGGTTCGGATGTGGTCGATGTGTTCTACCTGCTCAACGACGACGGCCTACCGTTGTCGGCAGCTGCGGTTGAGGATCTCCGCGGCAGGTTGGTTGAGGCCGCCGAGCTACCGGGCTAGCCGCAGCGGGACGATCCGGCGAGGGTAGGGTGGGGGCTTCGACGTGTTCTAGGACTCGAGGGCCCATACGTGTTCGCAACCCTGTCTGATCGCCTGGCGGCGACCTTCAAGAACCTCCGCGGTAAAGGTCGGCTGTCACCCGCCGACGTGGATGCCACCGTCCGGGAGATCCGCACCGCGCTGCTGGAAGCCGACGTCGCGCTGCCGGTTGTGCGCGATTTCTGCGCCCGGGTGAAAGAGCGGGCGCTGTCGGAGGAAGTGTCCGGGGCGCTTAACCCCGCCCAGCAGGTCGTCAAGATCGTGAACGACGAATTGATCGCGATTCTCGGCGGGGAGACCCGTCGGATGCGATACGCGAAGCGTCCGCCGACGGTGATCATGCTGCTTGGCCTACAGGGGGCAGGAAAGACCACGCTGGCCGGCAAACTCGCTCGCTGGCTGGGGGAGCAGGGCCATCGACCGCTGCTTGTTGCCGCCGACCTGCAGCGCCCGAACGCTGTTGATCAACTCTCAGTAGTGGCCGAACGGGTCGGCGTCGGGGTCTATGCGCCAGAACCCGGTAACGGCGTCGGCGACCCGGTCGTGGTGTCCCGCGGTGGGGTCGCCCATGCCGAGGCGAACGGTTACGACGTGGTTGTGGTGGACACTGCCGGTCGGTTGGCCATCGACGAGGACCTGATGAATCAGGCGCGGGGGATTCGCGACGCCGTCGCCCCCGACGAGGTGCTGCTGGTCATCGACGCGATGATCGGCCAGGACGCCGTCGTCACGGCCAACGCCTTCAACGAGGGTGTCGGGTTCGACGGAGTGGTGCTGACCAAGCTGGATGGGGACGCCAGGGGCGGTGCGGCACTGTCGGTCAGGCAAGTGACTGGCCGGCCGATCATGTTCGCCTCCACCGGTGAGAAGCCGGAGGATTTCGAACCCTTCCATCCCGATCGGATGGCATCCCGAATCCTCGATATGGGCGACATGATGACGCTCATCGAGCAGGCCGAGCGCGCCTTCGACGCCGACCAGGCGGCCGCGATGGCCGACAAGATGGCGCGTGGTGACGATTTCACGCTCGAGGACTTCCTCGAGCAGATGCAGGCCGTCAAGAAGATGGGCTCACTCGGCAAGCTGATGGGAATGCTGCCGGGGATGGCCGATGCCCGCAAGCAGTTGGAGTCCCTGGATGAGCGCGAAATCGACCGGGTGACGGCGATCATCCGTTCGATGACGCCTGAAGAGCGGCGGAACTCGGCCATTCTCAACGGTTCCAGGAGGGCGCGTATCGCCCGCGGATCCGGGGTCCACGTCAGTGAGGTCAATAACCTGCTCGAGCGGTTTGCGCAGGCCCAGAAGATGATGAAGCGGATGACCGCGGGCATCCCCGGAATGCCCGGCGGTGGCAAGAAGGGCAAAGGTAAGCAGGTGGCGGCGGGGCGTCGGGCAAAGAAGGGGCGCAGCGGCAACCCGGCCAAGCGAGCCGAGCAGGAGGCGGCGGCGCTGCTGGCACCGGCCGCCGAGCCCGGCTCGGGCCTGCTCGCGCCGAGCGGCACCAAAGGTGTTCCGGGGCGGGATCCGCTTGCCACCGGCGCAATGCCGGAGTTGCCCCCGGAACTGCGTCGGATGCTTGGCGACGGCTGACCCGATCGAGGTGCGGCCAGACGCTGTCTGGCAGAATGAGCGGGTCGATCCCGCAGTCGGGCCCTCTTCCCGTCGGCATGGGAGTCATTGTGTCCGCGACGGTGCCAGCCCCACGGTGCCCGGACGGTCCATCCGTACCATTACTTTGGAGAAAAGCGCCTCGTGGCCGTCAAGATCAAACTCAAGCGTATTGGCAAGATCCGCAACCCGCAGTACCGCATCGTCATCGCCGACGCCCGCGCCAAGCGCGACGGTCGGGCGATTGAGGAGATCGGTATCTATCAGCCCAAGCAGGACCCGTCGTTGATCCGGGTGGAGTCCGCGCGGGTGCAGTACTGGCTCGGTGTCGGCGCCCAGCCCACCGAGGCCGTCACGGCGCTGCTGAAGGTGACCGTGACTGGCAGAAATTCAAGGGCCTGCCAGGGGCTGAGGGCACCCTCCGGTTCGCTGAACCGAAGGCCGACAAGACGGCTGTATTCGCGACTGCGGTTGAGGCTGCGGCCAAGGCTGGCGATGCGCCCGCGAGGCCGAAGGCTGCGAAGAAGGCCGAACAGGCCGCCGAGGTGGACACTGCCGAAGCGGAGGTGGCGGCAATCGAGATCGCCGCCGATGAGGTTGCAGAGGAGGCCACCGACCTGGCGGCCACTGAGGCAGAGGCCACGGCGGACAGCACCGCAGACTCCGGTTCCAAGGACTGATCCGGTGGTCGCAGCGGAAGCCCTCGAGCATCTCGTCCGCGGGATTGTCGAGCACCCCGACGATGTCACTGTGTCGGAGCGTCGAAACCGCAACCGGGGCGATAGCCTCGCGGTCCGCGTCCACCCGGACGATATGGGTCGGGTGATCGGACGTTCCGGTCGGACGGCTTCGGCGATTCGGACTGTGGTGAAGGCGGTCGGTGGCGGCAAAGCCGTTCGGATCGACTTCCTCGACGTGGGCGAGCGCTGACCTGCGCGTCGTCGTTGGCCGGATCGGCCGAGCCCACGGGCTCCGTGGCGATGTCGCCGTGGAGGTTCGGACGGATGATCCCGGGCTGCGGTTCTCGCCCGGCGCGCTGCTGTATGTCGCGGCGGAGTCGAGCGACGGCGCGAAGGATCCGGCGCGGCCGGAGACACTGGTCGTTGTCGCGGCCCGGTGGCACTCCGGTCGACTGCTGCTGCGGTTCGAGGGGATTGTCGATCGTGACGCGGCCGAGCGGGTACGTGGGCTGCTGCTGGAGGTCGAGCAGGATCCAGCCGAGTTGCCGTTGACCGGTGACGAGTTTTACGACCACCAACTCGTCGGGTTGGCCGCCCACTTGATGACTGGCGAATTGCTGGGGTCGGTCACCGACGTGCTGCACGTCCCGGGTCAGGATCTGCTGGTCGTGACCACCGAGGATGGCGAGGCGATGATCCCGTTTGTTGCCGAGATCGTGACCGAGGTGGATATCGCGACTGGCCGCCTTGTGGTGGATCCACCCGAGGGGTTGATCTGAGCGTGGGCACCGAACCGCCGGATCCGGTCGGTCTGGAGATGCGAATAGACGTGGTGTCGATCTTCGTCGACTACCTGGCGCCGCTGAACCTGTCCCTGGTCGGTCGAGCCCAGCGTTCGGGCCTACTCGACGTGCAGTTGCATGACCTGCGCGGCCATGCCACCGATCGGCACCGGACGGTGGACGACAGCCCCTACGGTGGCGGACCCGGGATGGTGATGCGCCCAGATGTCTGGGGTGAAGCCCTGGATTCGGTGCTGGCGCAGGCCTCGGAGTCGCCACCTGTGCTAGTGGTGCCGACCCCCTCCGGGGAGCCGTTCACCGCCGCCGTAGCCGAGGAATTGGCGGGTTCGGGCTGGTTGGTGTTTGCGTGCGGCCGCTATGAGGGCATCGATGCTCGGGTGATGACTCACTACCGGGATAGGTGTGAGGTACGCGAGATCAGCATCGGTGATGTGGTGCTGGCCGGCGGCGAGGCCGCCGTGCTGGTGATGGTCGAGGCGATCGCCCGACTGCTGCCCGGCGTCCTGGGCAATCCGGCCAGCGCTGCGGACGACTCATTCGCCCCGGGCCGCGCAGGGGGACCGTTGGAAGGCCCCGTCTACACTCGGCCGCCGGTGTGGCGCGGGCTGTCGGTACCGCCGGTGCTGATGTCCGGGGATCATGGCGAGGTGTCCCGATGGCGGGCACAGGAGTCGGCAGATCGCAGCCGGGCCATGCGACCTGACCTGGTACCGCCGGACGTTCCCTGAGACGCCTGTGTCAAACTTGTGTCCTCTCGTAGCGCTCGTGCCTGCCGCAGGGGGCTGTGCGTTTCCCACCGGGAGCAGATGCGGGGCAGTCAGTTGTCGGCCTCCCGTCCAAGTCTCAAATAGCTGGAGCGTCCTGCGGCGCGCCACGAGGAGCTGAATATGAACGTCCTAGACAGTCTCGACGCCGGATCCATGCGCGACGACATTCCTGCCTTCCGACCCGGTGACACGGTCAAGGTTCACGTGAAGGTGGTAGAAGGCAACCGGACCAGGGTTCAGGTCTTCGCTGGAGTGGTGATCCGCCGCCACGGTGGTGGCCTGCAGGAGACGTTCACCGTCCGCAAGGTCAGCTTCGGGGTTGGGGTGGAGCGGACCTTCCCGGTGCACTCACCGATCATCGAGAAGATCGAGGTCGCCACCCGTGGCGACGTCCGCCGGGCCAAGCTCTACTACCTGCGCGACCTGCGCGGCAAGGCGGCCAAGATCAAGGAACGGCGCGAGAACGCCTAAGACGCTGGCTTCCCCGAGCGGCGCCGGTCGGCGTTGGTTGCCCGGCTGGGCGTTCGTGGGCCTCGCCGCTGTGGCGGGCGTCGCGATCGCCGTTGCGGTGAACGCCTGGTTGCTCGGCGTCACACAGTTGACCTCCGCCTCCATGAGTCCCACCCTGGATCCAGGTGAACGGGTGCTCTTCTGGAAGGTCGGCGGTGTTGATCGGGGCGATGTCATTGTCTTCGACGGCCGCGACTCGATGGTGCCAGCCGAGCATCCACCCGCAGAGTTCGTGAAGCGGGTGATCGGCATCGGCGGTGACCGGGTCAGTTGCTGCACCGCAGGCCGCATCCTGGTCAACGGCGTTCCGGTGGCGGAGCCCTACGTTTCGCCGTCGGCCGTTGACCACACCGCCTTCGAAGTCCAGGTACCGCCCGGGAAGCTGTGGGTGATGGGCGATCAGCGCAACCGATCGGCCGACAGTCGGGCGCACCTGGGGGATCCAGGCGGTGGGTTCGTCAGCGTCGATCGGGTGTCGGGTCGGGTATTGGCCGTCGTCTGGCCAGCCCGTGCCGCCCGCTGGCTCGACGAGTCCTAGACCCACCGCGACGTGTGTTGTGGCCCCGTCCTGGGGACGCTCGGTCGGCGCGTCTAGGATGCGTGGGGGCGGTCGCTGGCCAGCCTGATGCAGAACCGCCTCACTCGTGGTTGCTGCGACTCGTGAGACGGAGGGACTACCCGGTGGTTGCGGCGAAGCCCGCCTCGAGCGGATCCAAGTTCTGGCGTGGATTCCGTGAGGTTGCCATTGTGCTGGTGACCGCAATCGTGCTGTCCCTGATCGTCCGGACCTTCCTGGTGCAGGCGTTCTACGTGCCCAGTCAGTCGATGGAGAACACGCTGCTCCCGAGCGACCGGATCCTGGCGTCGAAGATCACGAAGCGGATCGCCGGAGTCGATCGCGGTCAGATTGTGGTATTCGAGGATCCGGGCGGCTGGCTTCCGCCCGCCCGACCGCAGGAGTCCAACCCGATCCGGTCAGCCATCGAGTTCATCGGCCTACTGCCCAGCAGTAGCGGCAACGACCTGGTGAAGCGCGTTGTCGGAATCGGTGGCGATCGGATCATGTGCTGCAGTCCAGACGGGAAGATCGTGTTGAACGGCGTACCCCTGACCGAGCCGTATCTGAAACCTGGGGTGAGTACGGATCAGGTGCAATTCGACGTGGTGGTGCCGAGCGAGTCTGTCTTCGTGATGGGGGACAACCGACCCGAGTCGGCTGATTCCCGCTACCACTTGGCTCAGAACGACGGCGGTGTGCCGCTGGCAAACGTGGTGGGTCGGGTATTCGTCAACGTCTGGCCGCTGAGTCGGTGGGGCACCTTCCCGGTGCCGTCCATTCCCTACGACAACCCGAAACTCAACGATCAGACCAGCAGCGCGGAACTCCCCAAGTAGTGGCCACCAGTGGTCCGACCATGCGGTTGGAGCGGTCGCTGTTGCGGACCGGGGCCGTCGCGGTGGGAATGGACGAGGTCGGACGTGGGGCGTTGGCCGGGCCGGTGGCGGT
>JAUPKM010000103.1 GCA_030837445.1 Actinomycetota bacterium | reverse complement strand
GCGCGGAGGTTGGTTCATCCAGTACCAGCACCCGCGGGTGCGCGGTGAGTACGGAGCCGATCGCGACGCGCTGCCGTTGGCCCCCGGAGAGAGACAGCAGGGAACGGTTGCGGAGATCTGCCAGGCCCATCAGGTCCAGCGTCTCCTCCACCCGCTTGCGCATCACGGCCGGCGCCACGCCCAGGCTCTCCATCCCGTAGGCGAGTTCGTCCTCCACCACATCGGCCACGAACCCACTCATCGGATCCTGCAGCACCATCCCGACAATGTCGGCGAGCTCCCTTGGCGGATTGTCCCGGGTATCCCTTCCTGCGACAGTCACGCGACCGGAAAGCACACCTCCGGTGAAGTGCGGTACCAGCCCGTTGATCGCCTGCAGCAGCGTGGACTTGCCGGTGCCCGTCTCGCCGACCACCAGGCACAGTTCACCTTCAGGTATCTGCAGGTCGACGTTCGACAGCACGACCGGGCCAGCCGGGTCGTACCGAATCGACACGTCCTCAAACCGAATCATCCGACCGCCTCCAGCGTCGACGCGGGCGCCTGCACCGAGGTCGGCGGTTCCGGCGTCACGACCGCCGGCAGCAATGCCAGCAGAATTCCGATGATCGCCGTGACGGAAAGGGCGGGCAGTTCCGGGGGTGTCACCGACGGGTTGACGGCGGCGGGGTCGATTCGAGCGGTCAGCGCCAGCGCCGCAGCCGCGGCGAGGCCGGAGGCGGCGGTCAGCCACTCGGGCCACAACCACGGATCCGGTCGGTACCGGGTGCGGGTGCTCCGCCTGCCGCTGCGCCACATACCGACGCCTGCGGCCGCGACGCCGAGCAGCAGCAGCGGCGCGCCGGCAGCCGATGCACTGGAGCCATCGAGTAGCGCATACAGGCCGAGGCATACCCCGACGATGCCGCCGAGCACGAGCGCGGCTGTCAGTCGGCGTTCGCCGCGACTGCGCTGCGCCACTCGGCCATATCCTCGGCTGTCCATCGCGGCCGCGAGCGCGATCGAACGGTCTAGGGCGCCGGAGAACACCGGCATCGCCGAGCCGGCCAGTCCTCGCACCCCGGAGTCAGGTCGACCGCGCAATCGGCGGGCGCTGCGCACCCGGGAGATGTCGCTCACCATCGCCGGGGCGAAGGAGAGGGCCACGACGGTCGCGACGCCCATTTCGTAGAGCGCCGCCGGCATTGCCTTGAGAAGTCGACTTGGGGATGCGAGCGACGTCGCCGCCCCGATGCAGGCCAGAATCGTCGCCAGTCGCAAGCCGTCGTAGCACGCGAACAGCAGGGACTCCAGCGTTATCGCCCCGCCCAGCCGGATCCCCGCCAGCCACGCAGGCAGATCGACGGCCGGCAGCGTGACCAAGACGTGGGTGCCCTGCGGGGTTCCGAGCAGCACCTGGAATGCGACCCGCACCAAGATCACGATCAACCCCAGCCGCAGGAACACAGCGAACGATCGGGACCATGGCGCGGTGGGCCGTCGGGCGGAGACGACGATCCCGGCTACCGCCACGATCGGGAGCAGGAGAAGAGGGTTTGTGGTCCGGGAGGCGGCCGCGGCCAGCCCGAGCGCCCACAGCCACCAAGCCCCGGGGTGCAACCACCGGGGATGCGCGGGCCGGCTGGTCATGGCGGGGTCGTCCTTCTGGTCGGTGCCCCGAGCACGACTGGGTCGCCGCCAATCAAGTCGACGGTCGACTCCGGCCGCTACCTCGGCGGATGGAGTCCGCACGCGCACCTCAGACGATCCGACTCACCGAAGTCCTGGGTCTGGACTCGGCACACGGCTGCGGGACAGCGCCGGATTCACACCGGCTTCCCTGAGAACTACTGGCGCGCACACACGGGCTGTGGCTGGTCCGCAACCCACGGCAATTGCACCACATCGACGACCAGGAGGGCGCGCAGGGCGCTACTCGACCGGATGCAGACTCATCGGTCCGTAGACGACGACGCCGTCGGACACCAAGGTAACGGCGTCCACGCCTTGCGCGAGCAGGTCGCGCCAGACCTCTCCGATCCATGACTCTGCTTCACCTTGGGTGGGGAAATCGCTGATCGTGGCCTCGTCCGGCAGCGGAACGACCTCGCTGCCATCAGCCTTCAGGTATCGCCAACTGTGGGCCATCCGGGCACTCCTATTCGGCTTCGACGGGGTTGTTCGCCGGTCAGGGTCGAGGGTTGGGGGAGCGGGTGAGTCCGGGGTCACGGACTACGACTTCGTACAGGATGGCATCCATCTGGGCCTTGAGGTCGGCATCGAGGGTGACACCGCTGGCCTTGATGTTGGAGAGCAGTTGCTCGGGCCGGGTGGCACCGAGGATGGCGGCAGAGACATTGTCATTGGAGAGCACCCACGCCAGCGACAGTTGAGCGATCGTCAAGTCCATCTCTGCTGCGAGCGGCTTCAGGGCGGCCACCGCGGTCAGCACTTCATCTCGGAGCCAGCGGCTGATGAAGGCGCCGCCGACTTCCGATGAGGCACGCGAGTCTGCTGGGGCAGCGGCGCCGGGGGCATACTTACCGGTCAACACGCCCTGCGCCAACGGTGACCAGACAAGTTGGCCGATGCCGTTTTGGCGACACACTGGCTCGACCTCGGCCTCGATCACCCGCCAGAGGGCTGAGTATTGGGGCTGATTGGAGACGATCCGGTCGAAGCCCATCTCGGCGCTGATCCGGACGGCCTCCTCAATCTGTCCCGCAGTCCACTCGGATACGCCGACGTAGAGCACCTTGCCAGCCCTGACCAGATCGTCGAATGCCCGCAGGGTCTCTGTCAGCGGGGTTTCGTAGTCGTACCGGTGAGCCTGATAGAGATCGATGTAGTCCACGCCCAGTCTGCGCAGCGACCCGTCGCAGGCAGACATGATGTGCTTGCGCGAGAGGCCCCTGTCGTTCGCGCCGGGTCCGATCGGCCAGTAGGTCTTCGTGAAGATCTCGAGCCCGTCGCGGCGATACCCGGCCAGAGCGCGCCCGAGCACCTCCTCGGCGGCGGTAGCGGCGTAGATGTCGGCCGTGTCGAAGGTGGTGATGCCAGCGTCTAAGGCCGCGTGCACGCACGCCCGGGCCGCGTCCTCGTCCACCTGGGAGGCGTGCGTGATCCAGTTGCCATAGGCGAGTTCGCTGACGCGCAGGCCACTGTCTCCGAGACGTCGATGTTCCACAGTGGGACTCTAGGCCGATTCGGTGGCGGCCGCGACCGTGGTTGGCACGACCCTGGCGGGCGCGGTCTTCGTCGTCTAGTTCTTGCCGGCCTTGGGCTTGACTGGTTTGCCCCCCGGGCGGACCTGCGGCGGCGGAAGCCGAAGTCGCCGGATCTGGATGGCCCGCATCACCGTGTAGAGCAAACAGCCCTTGCGATCCTCGGGGTTGGGGAACTCCTTGGCCAACGCCCGCCTGACCCGGAACACCACGAAGCCGGTCTCGCCGACGAGGATCGCCAGCATCACAACCCAGCCGTAGAAGACGAGAACCTGGGTGACCTTGCTCGGGATGAAGCTCAG
>JAUPKM010000102.1 GCA_030837445.1 Actinomycetota bacterium | reverse complement strand
GTCGGCTGGGGCGATGGGCTGGCGTTGGTGGTCGGCGCTTTGGGCATCTCCCTCGTCGCCCTCACGGACACCATTTCGACGGCTACTTCGTTCGCCGAACGCCGAGGCGAGGAGGTGGACGGAGACAAGGAGATGATCGGAATCGGAGCGGCCAACGTGGCCAGCGGCCTATTTCAAGGGTTCCCGGTCAGCACCAGCGGCTCCCGTACGGCAGTTGCGGAACAATCGGGCGGGAAGTCCCAGCTGACGGGCCTGGTCGGTGCCGGGGTCATTGTTTTGATGCTCGTCGCGTTCCCGTCGTTGTTCGCCTCCCTGCCACAGCCGGCACTGGGGGCGGTCGTGATCGCAGCATCGATCTCGCTGGCGGACATCCCCGGCACCCGCCGGTTGTGGCGGCAGCGCCGCACCGATTTCGCCATCGCGATGGTCGCGTTCGCCGCAGTTGCCCTGTTCGGGGTCCTGCCCGGCATCGTGATCGCGATCGGGATGTCGGTCGGCAACGTCTTCCGGCGCGCCTGGTGGCCGCATCAGGCGATCCTGGGCAAGGTCGATGACCTGGCCGGGCTCCATGATCTGGAGAGTTACCCCGAAGGAGAGGTGCTGCCCAAGTGCACCATCCTGCGGTTCGACGCGCCGTTGATCTTTGCCAACGCACGCACCTTCCGAGATCGGGTTCGGGCCTTGGCCGACGCGCAAGGCCCCGGTGGATGGGTAATTGTGGCCGCGGAACCGATCACCGACGTGGATACGACGGCCTGCGACATGCTCGATGATCTGGCGGCCACCTTGGCGGACCAGGGCACGCTGTTGGTGTTCGCTGAGTTGAAGGATCCAGTGATGGCCAAGCTCCATGCCTACCAATTGGATCCGGCCATCCCGGTTGAGCAGTTCTATCCCACCATCAAGAAGGCCGTCGCCGCTTACCGGGAGGCCACCGGCGTGGACTGGGTCGCCTCGAGGTCTGAGACCTCCACCGGCTCCTCGGTAGGCGTATCGGTGGACGGCGAGGCTGCCGGTACGAAGGACGACGGCCGACTCGACCGCAACACCGAAAACCCCCCACGGTGAACCCCTACGATGTCGACGTGGCCGCACACGGGAACACCGACTCCGACTCCTCCGCCTCGATGAGGTCAACCCAGGATCCCGGTCCGCTGGCCGGATACTCCACCGAAGAAGTGAGTCTGCTGGGGGCGACCAGGACCGTCTATCGGACCGGGTCGGGGCCGGCGGTGATCGTGATTCACGAGATCCCCGGAATCACCCCGTTGGTGGCCGAGTTCGGTCGCAGGGTGGCAGAACGGGGGATGACCGCCGTGCTGCCGGACTTGTTCGGTACGCCCGGCCGGGCGCCGACCAACGGCTATGTCGCTTCATCGATGGCGCGGGCGTGCGTCAATCGCGAATTCACGGTCTTGGCCACGGGCCGGACGAGCCCTGTCACGCAGTGGCTGCGGGCCTTGGCCAGGCGCGAGCACGAGGCTGCCGGCGGACCCGGGGTCGGCGCCCTGGGGATGTGTCTGACGGGCGGGTTCGCGTTGGCGATGATGGTGGATCCGGTTGTCGTTGCGCCGGTCTTGAGTCAACCGTCTCTCCCGCTCGGCGTGACGGGCAGGCACCGCCGGGATCTGGGGATCTCGCCCACCGATCTGGGTGTGGTCAAACGCCGGGTGGATGACGGAACGTGCGTCATCGGCCTCCGGTTCAGCGGCGACCGGTTGTCTCCCGCGGAGCGGTTCGGCCGGTTGCGCGAGGAACTGGGCGACGGTTTCATCGCAGTCGAGATTGATTCGTCGACTGGAAACCCGTGGGGATATCGCAAGGCTGCCCATTCGGTGCTCACCGAGGACTACTCCGATGCCGAAGGATCGCCCACTCGCGCGGCGCTGGAACAGGTACTCGACTTCTTCGCGGACCGACTCGAGGTCACATGAACGTTGAGGAACCTCCGTCCGGTGATCCGGATCCGCTCGAAGAAGAACTGCTTCCGTTCGTCAACCAGGGGGCCGCGGACGGGCGGATTGTTACCGAGGCATGGGCGGGAGGCATTTCCCAGACCCCGGCCACGGTCCCGTCCGTGCGCTTCCGCAACCGCTGGGTGAATGTTCTATGGCTGCTGCCGATTGCGGCGTTGGCGCTACTGCTGGGTATTGCGGTAGCCCAGCAATTGCGTACCTACCCGTGGATGCAGGATTTCCTGGTCAAGTACCCGGGCACGTCCTCTGACTACGTACCCGAGGTCAACTCCGGCTTCCCCTGGTGGCTGCGCTGGCAACACTTCTTCAACGTCATCTTCATGATGTTCATCATTAGGGCCGGGCTGCAGATCCTGGCAGACCATCCCCGGCTATACCTCAATGCCGGTAGCCGTCCTGGCACAGAGTGGCTGCGGCTTCGCGGGCCGGTTCCGGCGGACAGGATGGACAAGCAGAAGCCGGAGCAGGTCTGGACTGCCAAGGATGACTCGGTGGCGCTGCCGGGTTGGCTGGGCTTGCCAGGTATCCGCCACTCCATCGGTCTGGCGCGGTGGTGGCACTTCAGCTTTGATCTGCTTTGGGTTGTCAACGGGATCGTCTTCTTCGTGCTGTTGTTCAGCACCGGCCAATGGCAGCGCCTCGTGCCGCGGTCGTGGGACGTCTTTCCCAATGCGCTGTCCACTGCTGTCCAGTACCTCTCACTCGACCTGCCCGCGAACGAAGGGTTCAGCCACTACAACGGTCTGCAGTTGCTGGCCTACTTTCTGACGGTCTTC
>JAUPKM010000677.1 GCA_030837445.1 Actinomycetota bacterium | reverse complement strand
TCTCGCGGGTGCCACCTCTGCTGGGTCCAGATGCTTCCTTCGCAAGAACATCTTCCCAGGTCAGGCGGCACCCGCGTGGTCATTCCCGGGCAACCCTGATGATTCGATCGGTGGATCCGGGATCAGCGGACCTCGGCACCATCGGTTTCTGGACGCCCAGCTTGGGCAATGTCACGTGGGACCCGAAGCAAGGATGGGTTGCGAACGGCACCAAGATCCTCACCAGTGACGAGGTGGGGGCCGGCGCCTTCGGCCTGTCGGCAGAACTGATCAACCGCTATGGCCGTGGGTGGCATCTGGCGGTGCCTTCGACGTCGTCGCCGATCCCGGCATACCCCCGGGTCGACCGGCTGCGTCCCCCCGACGCGCAGTGGCGTGGCCAGAACCTGGTCCAACGCCCGAGCAGTCTGTTCGTGAAGCAGGGGATCCCTGGCGTGGACCCGGATGTGCCTGCCATTCCGACCCCTGAGCAGGCCAAGGTGCCCAAGGGCTGGGGTACCCAGCGGGGGCTGGCTTCGGAGCCGGTCAACCCGCCGCCCTGGGCGAAGGGCACGGCCAAGGCACTGGGGGTTGCCGGTGCCGCGCTCACGGTCGCCGGAGCCGGGTACGGGCAGTGGCAGCAGGACGAGAAATTGCACCCGGAGATGTCCACCGGGACCAAGGTTCAGCGGGCCGCGACCACGGCCGTCGTCGAGGGCGGGGCCGCTGCACTGGGCGGTTGGGGTGGCGCCATGGCGGGGCCGAGGTCGGCGCGGTGATCGGGAGCGTCTTCCCCGGACCGGGCACGGTGATCGGCGGGGTCGTCGGCGGGGTCGTCGGGGGGGTTGCCGGCAGCAAGGCTGGTGCGGCGATGGGCCGTGGCGGACGGCGTATCTGGCACGGTCTGTTCGGATGAGTCGCTCGCGAGGAGTGGCAATCATGAAGGTGGACACGTCATGAGGGCAGTGTTGGAGACGGTCGACAGCGGCCCGGTGATCTCGTGGCCGCTCCTGGTGATCTCCGTGCTGTTCCTGGTGGCCGGGGGGCTCGCCTATGCGGGACGGTGGACGTCCTGGGCCGCCGGGTGGGCGACGAAGTACATCATCTTGGGTCTTGCCTGGTTCGGGGCGGCAGGCGTGGCGATCTTCCTGGCCTATCCATTGAGCACACTGGACTCGCCGGTGGCCAAGGCCGCCGCTGGGGCGTTGGGGCTGGTGGCTCTGGTCGCGTTCGCCGTCGCAGCGCTGTCCCCGTGGTGGATGTGGAGTCGTCTGCAGCCGCGCTGGCTGCGGGACTGGCTCGCGGCGGGCCGACCGGTCGTACCTCGCACCCGAAGGGGACGGTGGTGAACGCCATGGCTTCGGACCAGAACACCCCCGGTGTACCGGGCTCATCGGCCCCGGCCATCACGTGGCCCGTGGTGCGCGACGAGGCCACAGGCGCGGCTGTGGGCTGCCCGCCGACCTGGCAGCGGCTGGAGAACGCGTTGACCGCGATCACGCTGGCTGCTCCCCTCACGATGATCGACGAGGGCCAGTTCCGCCCGAACCTCACGCTCACGGTGCATCCGGTCCCGAAGGACGCCGCCGACCTTCAGGTGTACTGCCCGGCCGTGGTGGAGGGGATGCTGCAAGCGATCCCCGGCAGCCACGTGCTGGCCGTCGACAGGCTCACCCTGCCCAGGGACCATCCGGCCCGGCAGATCCTGTTCGCCTACCGGGAACCACCCCATGCGGTGGTGCTCCTGCAGTACCTCACGATCGTCGAACACCTGGCCACCACGGTCAGCGCCTCCTGCGCGGTAGCGCACTTCGAGACCCTCCTGCCCGCCTTCGAAGCGTGCCTGGCCGCCTTCGAACCCGGCATCCGGGAAAGGACCGCATGACCGACCCCCTGCGCCCGCCCCACCCGGTGCTCCCACCCAGCGCTCGTCGACCAGGGGCAGCGGCCGTGCTGGACGAGCACGCCTCAGCTCACGACACGGATCTGGAGAGCTATGCCTGGCTCGCCGGGGTCCAGCCCTACCGTCGTCCGGGTCCGAAACTGCCCTGGACGGGCTGGACCCTGCTGCCCCGGGCACGCGCAGGGCGCCTCAAGCGCCGTCGTCTCGACCCGGACGAGGCCGTAGCCCTGGACGCGCTGATCGGCAGCGGCCTGCTGACCGACGACGGACGGCTCAGCGAGACCGGTCGGCCCCTCGCCGAGACCTTGGCCACCATCGATGCGAGATTGCGGGTGGATGCCACCGCTGAGGGGCGCCAGCATGGGATGGAGATCCTCATGGTCAGGACCACGGCCGTGGTCCTGACCACCTCGCCGCCCCCTACCCCGCCGGACGACGTCCAGGACCTGTCGCTGCTGGTCCTGGACACCGTGGAGGTGGAGTGGGTCCCGGCCGCGATCGCCTCCTGGACGGGTACCGCTCCGGCCTGGACCTTCGCTGTCAGCCCGACCACCATCGACCGTGCGTTGTTCGAGCAGCGCGTCGACGGCCGGCCTGTTCCCCTGCCACCGCAGGCCGATGACCACCTCGCGGCCGTCTGGGCCGAACCCTGGTGCCTGTGGGGCCTGGGCTCGGCGGATTCCGAGCAGGCACTGTGCGTGCTCCGGGCCGGAGCCCGAGGCAGCTATCAGGTGATCGCAACCCCGGGCGCTGCGACGGTGGAGCTGCGCCCTCTGCCGTCCTACACGCTGTGGCACGCCCTCTTGCAGATCGTGCAGGCCGTTGTCGGCTGACCCCGGCAGTTCTCCTCGGCGGGGCCTGCGGCGTCACCGCAGGGTGGGTGGAACGGGTTGCCCCGCACGCCGGATCAGGGCATCGGCGTAGTCGAGCGCGTCCTGGACCGCGTTCTTCATCGCCCGGGTCGCGTCGTTGACACCGTCGGTGAACGTGTTGGCGTTCGGCCCCGCCCACACCCGCTCGACCGGATGGCGACGACTCACCGCCAAGACCCCGTCCGGCACGGGCGAGGCGAGTTCGCGGATACGACCAGCCGCGGATCGGCACCGGGACGCAGCGAGACGCAACGCCGAAGGGTCACTCACGAGCGCAGCCTATTGACCCGTCATACGACGGCTGCGATGCAATCCCGGACTCGGACACGCGAAGATCCAAACAGGTTGGACCCCAGAACGCAAACCAGGACACAACACACCCGACCAGAAGATCAACAGAGACCTAGCCAGATACCAGGGGGATTCGTGCCCCCATGTCCGGCGCATCCGCAGGAAACGGGTGTGCGTGCGGTCGGAATTTCCTGGAGTGCAAGAGACGTCAATGCAGCCTTGTTGAGGCTCTCCGGTAGAGGCCTATGGGTGAAATCCGTCAACTCTGCCCATGGTGGCGGATCTTTCTCGGGCGCCGATGCGCGTCGAGTCCCGTGGGGTGGTGTCGGTGGTCAGGTCGCTGGGGACGGCGGTAAGTCGGCTGGTCTTGAGGACCTCCAGGATGACGTCGGGCCGGCCTGTGATCCGTTCGTCGTGGTGCTCGGTAGGGACTGCGCCCACCAGGCGGATCACGGCGTCCCGGTCGCCGAAGACACCGGCCACGTCGGTCGGCGGATCTCCCGGTTCAACCGTCCCCACGAAGGATTGGTGGACCGCGCCTGGCGCCACATCTTCTTGGGGAAGGCGGTGAAGGTCAAGACGTCGATGTGGGTTTCCGCGAGGTGGTCGGCAGCCTTCGGCAGCTTGTCCGCTATCGACTCGACGAGCGAGTCGAATTGGGCGTGCACGCTGGCGGAGTCGGTCTGGTCGCAGACGCTGTGCGGCATCACCCACACCTTCCCCGCTCAAGAAGCAAGGCTGCGACTTGCTTCACGTCGATGGGTGGGGTGGTGACGACGTCCCTGGGGCGGCCTCGGCAGAGGGCCCGAGGTTTGAGCTGGAACTGCTGTCGGTCGAGGTTCATCCAGGACAGGTCGTGCTGCTGCGGGGCAGGGATGAGCAGGATGTCTGGCGTCGTCTCGTACGACGTCATCCGGACCTTCCATACGACCGGAACCTCAAGATCGTGCAGACCTACCACCCCGGGCGACAAGCCCTGTGGTCACCCGACCAGGCCGTACGAGAGCAGCGGCAGCACAACAGGCACATCGCCTACCAGAAGACAGCCGACCTGCTCCACACCCCTGTATCAGCCAGATAGATCCGGACCGCGACCAGCCCGCCCGCCAGCAACCGACCCGGATCACCCGAGCCGTCACAGGCGACGTGCCAGGGCAGTGCCAACCCTGTGGGAGCAGACGCCCTCCCGCCTCCACAGCCCACGGCCCGACGACCCCTGACCGATCTGGTACGCGTCGCTGGGACCCGCTGGAAGGTCGAGGAATCCTTCGCCGGCCGGTCGCCGTCGAGGCGCCCGAGTGCCCGGTGGCTGGCGTCGTTCGGACGCACCGCCGTGACGAGGCGGGGAGAGGCGCGGCCCGCAAGGTCTCCGAATGCTTCCTGGACGTGGACCACGTCGCGTCTGATCACGCACGACTGCTCGCCGCGCCCGCGGACGTGGTCAGCTGGGCTCGCCGGACCCTGGGGGGCTGACCCGGCCCACGCTGCGCCAACGGGTCGTCCGACCCCCGCCGGAGCCGGATCCCCAGGCCGTTGCCGAGGTCGTGCTCGGGCCATCGTGTGACCGGTAGGGCGAGCAGCACCCCGACCAGCGCGGCGATCGTGTTGCCGTGGGCGACCAGGACGAAGGGCGGACCCGCACCCGCCAGGTCACGACCTGCGGCCGCAGCCGTCGGGGAACCGACGCACGGACGAGGTCACCGGTGACGATCAGGCGCGGTGCCAGCGAGGCCACAACGGGCGCGAGCCGCCAGGCCTCGCCGAGACCGACGTCGTCCAGCGGGACGTCGGTCCAGCGCCGGTGTCCGTCCGGCGGCGGGAAGGAGCTGGTGGCCACCACTTGGGCGCCCAGACGGCGGAGCAAGGCAAGCGTTGCCGGGCCGCACTCGCCGGACTCCTCCAGCTCCGCGTACGCTCCCACGAGCGCTGCCGCTTCCTCGACACAGCCACACCCATCACTGTCGGCTTGCTTGTCCCGCCACGCCTTCTCGGGGGCCACGGCTGGGAGGCAATGCGTGATGATCCTGCCACATCCTGTTAGGGGGGCGCTCGACGACCGGCGCCTGCCGGGTGCAGAAGGATGTTGAGTCCGAGTCCGAGTCCGAGTCCGGGCCGCTGCGGGGACGTAGCCTCCGGGCGGGCAATGGGCGGATGCGCGGGCCCGCGTCGCCGCCCAGCACGCCGCCGAGCTGGGGCTGCCGCACGCCGCTGGCTGGCCTGTTCGTGCTGGCCCTGTCCAGCGTGCGCATCGACCCCCCGGCCCGGGTCGTGCAACGAGAGACCACCTGAACCCGATCAGTAGGCCCTGCGGACCGACGCCGCCTACGTGAGCCGGGGCTGTGACCGCGGCAGGAACCGACGGCTGACCCTGCCAAGCTGGCCCCGTGCCAACACCGCCCCAGACCGCCCGTCTGGACAGTTACCGGCGACGGATGGCCGAGCACGGGTTGGAGGCCGAGGCCGAGGTCGACGTCGTCGCCTCCGGCTACCCGGTCCCTGCCGGGAACACGGCCCCATCCGGGTGGACCCGGTGCAGCGGCTGGGTGGCACGCACCAGGGCGCGGAGAGTCTCGAGGTCGCCCTTCACCGTGCCGGCCGCGCGGGCCTGGACGAGCGCGTTGCCGAGGGCGGTCGCCTCGACAGGACCGGTGATCACTAGCAGGCCGGTCGAACGCGCGGTGAGTCTCGCCAGGAGGGCGTTGCGCGACCCGCCGCCGACCATGTGCACGATCTCGGGCCTGCGGGCGGACAGCCGGGCGGCGTCGGCGACGGCGCGGGCGTAGGCCGCGGCGAGGCTGTCGAGGATGCAGCGGACGACGTCTGCCTGTCCCACGGGGGGCTCCTGTCCGGAGACGCGGCAGGCCGCCGCGATCCGCGCGGGCATGTCCCCGGGCGGCATGAACGCCGGGTCGGCGACGTCGACGATGGGCCCGCCGTCGGGCACCTGTGCGGCAGCGGTCAGCACAGCCGACAGCTCGACGTCGGATCCCGTGGCGTGCCAGGTGCGCAGGCTCTCGGTGAGGAGCCACAGGCCCGTCACGTTCCGCAGGAAGCGGACGCGACCGTCGACCCCGCCCTCGTTGGTGAAGTTCGCGGTCAGTGAGTCCGCGGAGAGGACGGGCGCGTCGAGCTCGACCCCCACCAGGGACCATGTCCCGGAGGAGATGTAGGCCGCCCGCGCGCCGTTCGTCGCGGGGACGGCGACCACCGCGGACGCCGTGTCGTGCGAGCCGACCGCGACCACCGGGGTGGAGGCGGGCAGGCCGATCGCGGCGGCGACGTGCGGCAGTAGCGTGCCGAGCACTTCGCCCGGGTGTCGCAGCGGCGGCAGCAGCGAGGCGGGGACGCCGAGCCGTTCGGCGAGCTCGGCGTCCCACGCTCGGGTGCGGGGGTCGAGCAGCCCGGTGGTCGAGGCGTTGGTGACCTCGGCCCCGACGGCGCCGGTGAGCCAGTAAGCGAGCAGGTCGGGCAGGAGCAGCATCGTCGAGGCGGCCGCGAGTCGGGACGGCGGCTCGGCGGCCAGCTGGTACAGCGTGTTGAACGGCAGGAACTGCAGGCCGTTGCGCCTGTACAACTCGGGGTGCGGCGCCACGCCGTGCACACGCTCCACCCCGCCGCCGTCGCGCGACGTGCGTTCGTCGCGGTAGCAGAACGGCAGCCCGAGCAGCTCGCCCCCGGCGTCCAGGAGCCCGTAGTCCACCGCCCAGGTGTCGATGCCGATGCTGGTGACCCGCTCACCGTCGGCCAGACGGGGGCCCACGCCCCGCAGCCCGGCAAGGACCTCGCGGAACAGGCCCAGGACGTCCCAGTGCAGGCCGCCGCCCGGACCGCCGCCGGGCAGGTGCACCGCGGAGTTGGCGAAGCGGTGCACCTCCTCCAGCTCCAGCCGCCCCGGGCCCACGCGGGCGAGCACGACCCGGCCGCTGGTGGCTCCGAGGTCGACCGCCACGAAGCAGCCGTGCCCGCCTGCCGCACTCATCGCAGAACCCTCCTGTCGCACGAACGCCGCGGCGACGCCGGCGTCGACCGGTACGTGCAGGCCCGTGGCGTGCGTGAAGTCGCCGCCGACCAGTTCGGCGACGGTCGGGTTGACCTCGGTGTCCATCGACGGATTCCCTTTACGCGCCCCAGCCCGCCTGGGCACCGCCCACGCGTTCTGCGCAGATCCTCTCTGCGTATCCCGAGGCGGCGTACGCGCGCACGGGGTCGGGCGCCAGCCCCATGGCCTCGCGCAGGTCGCGCAGCATCGGACGGACGTCGGTGTGGTAAGCGTCCATGAAGATCTCGTTCGCCCCCAGGACATCGCCTGCGTCCTGGGCCTTCGTCAGCGCCTCGGTGTCGACCAGCAGCGCCTTGGCCGTGGCCTCCTGCACGTTCATCACCGAACGGATCTGACCGGGGATCTTCGCCTCGATGTTGTGGCACTGGTCGAGCATGAACGTCACGCCGGTGACCGGGTCGAGACCGCCGCCACAGCGGACCTCCCACATGATGCGGAACAGCTGGAACGGGTCCGCCGCGCCGACCATGAGGTCGTCGTCGGCGTAGAAGCGCGAGTTGAAGTCGAAGGCGCCCAGCCGGCCCAGGCGCAACAGCTGGGCGACGATGAACTCTATGTTCGTGTTGGGCGCGTGGTGGCCCGTGTCGAGACAGACGACGGCGCGCTCGCCGAGGGCGAGGCAGTGGACGTACGACGTGCCCCAGTCGGGCACGTCCATCGTGTAGAAGTACGGCTCGAAGATCTTGTACTCCAGCACCAGCCGCTGGTCGGGCGCGAGGCGGGCGTAGATCTGGGCGAGGGAGTCCGCCAGGCGGTCCTGCCGGGCCCGGGTGTCCGCCTGGCCTGGGTAGTTCGTGCCGTCCGGCAGCCAGATCTTGAGGTCCTTCGACCCGGTGGCGTGCATGACGTCGATGCACCGGTAGTGATGGTCGATCGCCTTCTGCCGGATCCGGGGTTCGGAGTGCGTCAGCGAGCCGAGCTTGTAGTCGTCGTCCTGGAACGTGTTGGAGTTGACGGTGCCGAGCCGGACGCCGAGGTCTTCGGCATGCTTGCGCAACCGGCCCATGTCGTTGACCAGGTCCCAGGGGATGTGCAGCGCGACGGACGGCGCCACGCCGGTGTGGGCGTGCACCTGCGCGGCGTCCGCGACCTTCTCGAACGGGTCACGCGGGACGCCCGCCTGCGCGAAGACCTTGAATCGGGTGCCGGAGTTGCCGAAGGCCCACGAGGGCAACTCGATCGCCTGCTGCCGCAGGGTCGCCTGCACGGCGCTCTGGTCGTTCATGACGAGGTCGTCTCCGTTCGGTGGCTCGGTACGAGTTGGTCCTCGAGGTGGAAGATCTCTTCCAGCAGGAGAAAGCCCTCGTCCGGTGCAGCAGGAAGCAGTAGCGGGGCACTGCGGATCCCTTCTGACGGAACGGGGGAGGGCTTGGTCGGTCCGCCGCCACCGGAGCGGGCAGGCGCCGGCGGACCTGATCGGGGGGCGGTCAGAAGGCGAACTGGTCGACGTTGTCGGCGGTGAACTCCTGTGGCGGACCGACGACGACGGTGCCGTCCTTGTCCGCGGTGTAGCTCTTGCCGCCCGCGGTCAGCCCGGTGGCCGGGTTGCCGCCGCTCGCCTTGGTGGCCGCGGCGTAGACGCCGAGGTAGCCGAGCATGCCCGGGTCCCACAGGCCGAAGGACTTGACGGTGCCGTCCTTGACGTACGCCTTCATCTCGCTGGGCAGCCCCAGCCCGGTCACCTGGACCTTGCCCTTGTACTGCGACCCGCTGATGTACTTGGCGGCGGCGGCGACCCCGACCGTGGTGGGCGAGATGATGCCCTTGAGGCTCGGGTGCGACTGCAGCAGCGCGGAGGCCTTCTCGGCGGACTTCGCCGCGTCGTCGTCGCCGTAGACCGTGTCCACGAGCTTGAGTTCGGGGTGGCTCTTGAGGTCCTCCTTCATGAAGCCGATCCAGGCGTTCTGGTTCTCGGCCGTCGCCGCCGCCGACAGGATGGCGATCTCGCCGCCCTGCGAGCCGATCGCCGTGGCGATCCACTCGACCTGGGCCTTGCCGATCTGGTCCGGCGTAGTCGGCTTGACCATCGCCGTGCGGGCGCTGGTGTCGGCGACGTCGGCGTCGTAGGTGACGACGGCGACGCCGGTCGACTGTGCCTTCTTCAGCGCCGGGGCGACGGAGTTGGCGTCGGCGGCGGAGATGACCAGGGCGTCGTAGCGCTTCTGGATGACCGTGTTGATGAACTGCACCTGCGCCGCACCGGTCGCCTGCGTGGGGCCGATCTGCTCGCAGGCGGCCTTGATCTCGTCGCAGGCCTTCTTGGCCCCGGCGTAGGCGGCGTCGAAGTAGGGGATGTTGACGGCCTTCGGCAGAACGGCGATCTTCAGGCCAGGCTTGATCGAGCCGGCGCCGGAGCCGGAGCCCGCGTTCGACGAGCCGGGGGGGACGGCGGCGCTGCCGCCACCGTTCGAACTGCCGCCGCAGGCGGCGAGGGACACGGCCGCGACGACGGCGAGCGTCAGCAGTTGCAGTCGGTTGCTGCGCATGGATGCTCCTTTGCTCCGTGCGAGAGGGATGGATAGGGCGGAACCGTGCGGTGGTGCCCCGTCCCGGGGGGACGGGCCGGGGGAGGAGGCGCTCAGCTGGAAGCGGGCCGTCGCGCTCGCGCCCGTCGCTCCCGGAAGGACTGCCAGTGCCCGGCCAGGACGGGCACGACCACCGAGGCCAGCAGCAGGCCACCGGTGATGATGGTGAGGCCGTTCGGCGGGACGTCGGCGAGTTGCAAGAGCGAGCGCAGGACGCCGAGGAAGGCCACGGCGCCGACGACGCCCCACATGGTGCCGGCCCCGCCGAAGATCGACACGCCGCCGAACAGCACGGAGGCGATGACGGCGAGCTCGAAGCCCAGCGCCCCGTCCGGCCGGGCGCTGGCGAACCGCAGGTCGTACACGATGCCCGCCAGGGCCGAGACGGTCCCGGTCGCGACGAAGAGCCAGAACTTCACCGCGCCCACCGGGACGCCCGCGAACCGGGCGGCCTGCGCGCTCTGCCCGATCCCGAACACCCAGCGCCCGAGCGTGGTCAGGTGCAGCACCACGCCGAACCCGATCGCGAGGACCACGAGCACCGGCGTCACGTAGGGCAGCGGCGTCCCCGGGATGGAGGAGAACCCCAGGTCGGTCCACGCGGACGGGAAGTCGGCGACCGTGCTGTCCCCGAGCAGGGCGTAGCACAGACCCCGGTACAGGCCCAGCGTGCCGATCGTGACGGCTAGCGAGCCGAGCCCGAGGCGGGTCACCAGCAGGCCGTTCACGGCGCCGCACACGGCGCCGGTGCCGAGCGCCGCCAGGCAGGCCAGGGGCATCGAGCCGGAGGTGTGCCAGACCCAGCCGAGCACGCACCCGGACAGGGCGGCCGTCGAGGCGACCGACAGATCGATCTCGCCGGTCATGACGAGCAGCGTCATCGGCAGCGCGATGAGCATGACCTCGCCGATGTCCTGGACGACGAAGCCGAGGTTCGACGCCGTCCCGAAGTCGGGGTTCATCAGCGACCCGGCCACGACGGTGAGGACCACCAGGACGAGCAGCGCCTTGTCCCAGCTGACGGCGCTCGCGACACGGCGGTTCACGAGTTCACCTCCGCGGTCGTCGACTCCTGGACGGACGCGGGAACGGGCCCGGGCACCCCGGTCGCCGCCGCGCGGTGCCGGGCGGCCTCCAGACGGGCGGCGCGCTCGCGGTGCAGGTGGACGAACCGGTCCGCGGTGATGGCGACGATGAGCAGGAGGCCGTTGATGGCCTGCTGCCAGAACTCGGGCACCCGCAGCGCGCTCAGCGAGACGCCCATTGTCTTGAGCAGCATCGCGCCGAGCAGCGCGCCGACGACAGTCCCCGAACCGCCGGCGATGTTGACGCCGCCGACCACGCACGCCGCGACGACGGGCAATTCGTACCCGATGCCCGCGTTGGAGTCGACGCCCCCGAAGCGGGCCAGGAACAGCACGCCCGCGACCCCGGCCGTGGCCCCGCTCACCGCGTATGCCATGACCGTGCGGCGGGCGACCGGGATGCCGGCCAGCAGCGCGGAGGGCCCGTTGGAGCCGATCGCGTACAGGTCCCGGCCGGCGCGGCGGGTGCGCAGGGCCAGCGCGGCCACCACCGTGGCGGCCAGGCACACCCACATCAGCCAGGGCACGCCCAGGGCGCCGGTCACGCCGAACCGCACCACCTGGCGGGGCAGTTGGTCGGCGTTGATCCGGGTACCCCCGATGAGCAGGGCCTGCACTCCCTGGAAGACGTAGAGCGTCCCCAGCGTGACCACGAGTGCGGGCAGCCGCAGGGCCGACACGAGGACGCCGTTGAGGATCCCGGCGCTGACGCCCACGGCGAGCCCGGCGAGCAGGACGACGGCCAGCGATCCGGAGGCCTGCCCCCGGTACACCGACCCGGCCACGTACGCCGACAGTCCGAGCACGGACCCGACCGACAGGTCCACGTGCTTCATGACCAGCACGAAGGTCTGGCCCACCGCCATCAGGGCGGTGACCGCTATCGCGACCATGAGGTCGAAGCGCCCCTGACCGGACAGGAAACGCGGGTTCACCGCAGTGGTGACCACGAGGACGACGAGCAACGCCCCAGCGACCGGGGTCTCCCGGGCGGCGAGCAGGCCGCGGGCCACGCCGGCCCTCACGTCGCACCCGCCTGACCGGTCGCGGCGAGCATGACCCGCTCCTGCGTGGCCTCCTGGCCGGTCAGCGTCGCTATCAGCCTTCCTTCGCGCATCACGAGGACGCGGTCGGCCATGCCCAGAACCTCTGGGAGCTCGCTGGAGATCATCAGGACGGCCAGGCCACGCGCGGCCTGCTCGGACAGCAGGCGGTGCACCTCGGCCTTGGTGCTGACGTCGATGCCGCGCGTGGGCTCGTCGATGACGAGCAGTCGCGGCTCGGTGGCCAGCCACTTGGCCAGCACGACCTTCTGCTGGTTGCCGCCCGAGAGACGTTCGACGGGCTGGTCCAGCCCGCCGTGGAGCAGCCGCAGCCGCTCGGCCCACTCCGCGGCCAGGGCGGTCTCGCGGGCCGCGCGCAGCAGTCCGTGGCGCGACAGCCGGCCGAGCACGGCCATCGCCGTGTTGCGCGCGATCGAGGCCGGCATGAACAGGCCCTGCTGGCGTCGGTCCTCCGGGACGAGGGCCACGCCACGGCGCATCGCTTCGCGAGGATCGCCGGGCGGCAGGCGCCGCCCGTCGACCTCGACCTCGCCGGCGTCGTACCCGTCGATGCCGAACACGGCGCGCACGACCTCGCTGCGCCCGGAGCCCACCAGCCCGGAGAAGGCGACGATCTCCCCCGAGCGCACCTGGAAACTCACGTCCTCGAAGACGCCGTGCGACGTCAGGCCTCGGACCGACAGGACGACGTCCCCGGCCTCGGTCGCCACCTTCGGGAAGAGGTCGGTCAGCTCGCGCCCGACCATCTGCCGGACCACCTCGCCGGGTGTGGCGGCGGCGATCGGCCCGGTGCCCACCGTCGACCCGTCGCGCATCACGGTGAACCGGTCGCAGAGCACGAAGACCTCGTCGAGCCGGTGGCTGACGAACACGACGGCGGCGCCGGAGTCGCGCAGCCGCCGGGCCACCGACAGCAGGCGGTCGGCCTCGCTCGCGGACAGCGCGGCGGTCGGTTCGTCCATCACGATCACGTGGGCCTCGGCGGACAGCGCCTTGGCGATCTCGACGATCTGCTGGTCGGCGATGGACAGGCCCTCGGCCCGCCGGTCCGGGTCGAGGTCGACACCCAACTGGGTGAACAGGGCCGCCGCCTCCCGGCGCATCCGTACCCAGTCGACGGCGCCGCCCCGCCTGGTGGGCCGGTGGCTGACGAACACGTTCTCGGCCAGGCTCAGGTCGGGGAACAGGCCTGGCTCCTGGTAGATCACCGCGATGCCCTGCTCGCGCGAGCGGCGCGTGCTGCCCTGCTCGAAGTCTCGGCCGGCCACGCTGATCTCCCCCGCGTCCGTGCGGTGGACGCCCGCCAGCGCCTTGAGGAGCGTGGACTTGCCTGCCCCGTTCTCCCCGAGCAGGGCGTGTACCTCGCCCGGGTAGAGCGTGAGTGAGGCGTCGTGCAGGGCGCGGACGCCGCCGAAGGTCTTGGCGACGTGCCGGACTTCGACGAGCGGCTGAACGACGGTGTTCACGGCGCCTCCGCATGAAACCTTTCAGATGAAAGGACTGTAAGTAGGCGTCACGTGGGCGGTCAAGAGCCGTTGCGATTTCATTTCCGATCGAGGCATCGCTGCAGTTGGGTAGGCCGGGGTGTTCGGGGCTCGCGGTGTCGGCGGGGGCTGGACAGGGCTTGGCGGTCCTGCCGACGGCCTCTACTGTTACGTTTCAACGGCTGGTGGAGCCCATGACCAGGAGGAGGCCCGGCGGTGTCGCTCACCTCGGTCCGCCAGCCTCGGCGCTTGCTCGGCGCCACGGCCGCCGAGCTGCTGCTGGCCGAGGTGGAGGACGAACGGCACACCCACCGCCAGGTCGTCTACACGCCCGAACTGGTCGTTCGCGACTCCACGCGCGGGCGCTACGGCGTCCGGTGACGCCCAGGCCTCCGGCGGGTGCGACCGGCCCCTGACCCTGCACCACCCCGACGACCGTCCTCGCCGCACCGCGCGACCGACCATCCCCCTGGAGCGATGATGACCGACGAACCGAACCCGGACCTGGCCCGCCTGCTCACCGAGATCGGCGAGGCCGGCGCCCGGATCTGCGACATCGAGGCCAGCGAGGGCGCGGCCGGCAACATCTCCGTCTGCCTGCGCCGACCGGTCCAGGTCGACGACCTGTTCCCCCTCGCCGAACCGTTCCCGCTGCCGCAGCCCGTCCCCGAGCTGGGCGGGGCGACCATCGTGGTCAGCGGATCCGGACGCCGGCTGCGCGAGCTGCGCGACGACCCCACCGCCGGCGTGGGCTGCGTCGTCCTCGACGCCTCCGGTACCACCGCGTCGCTGCGGACCTCGGCGTCCCGGCACTTCGCACGGGTCACCAGCGAGTTCAACTCCCACCTCGCCGTCCACGCCGACCAGGTCACGCTGACCGGCACGAGGTTCCACGCCGTCGTGCACGCCCAGCCGATGCGGCTGACCTACCTCAGCCACCTGCCCGCCTACCAGGACACCGCAGAGCTGAACCGGAGGTTGCTGCGCTGGCAGCCCGAGCTGATCGTGCAGCTGCCCGAGGGCATCGGCCACCTGCCGTTCGAGGTGCCCGGATCGGTGGCCCTCATGGCGGCGTCGGTCAAGGCGCTGCGCGAGCACCGCATCGTCGTCTGGGCCAAGCACGGGGTTCTCGCCCGCTCCGACCAGTCGGTGAAGAACGCCGCCGACCGCGTCGAGTACGCCGAGACCGCCGCCAAGTACGAGTACCTCGACCTCGCCGCCGGCGGCCACGGCGAAGGCCTGAGCACCGACGAGATCCTCTCCGTCTGCGCCGCCTTCGACGTCCACCAGATCCTCTTCGCGCGCTGACCACCGTGTTCGGTGCGCGGGTGGGGTCCTGGCCATCGGCCGCGACCCCTGTACCTGCCGAAAATGCCATCCACCCAGGTCAAGCGGAATGTTCGTACTCGTGCGGTACCCCACCAAGGCGGTCACGTCGGTGGATGTTCAGGTGGGCGATCCGGTCGGGATCGGTGATCGGTTCGGGCAGCGGAGCGAGTGGTCGGGCGTTTGCGATGCCCTGATGGGGGCGATGGTGGTTATCGAAGATCTTGAACTCGCGCAGCGCGTGGAGGAGATGCACCTGGTTCCAGATCAAGGTATGGTCCAGCAACTTCCGGCGGCAGGTCCGTACCCAGCGCTCCATGATCGAGTTCGTTCGGGGTGCCCGGATTCCGCTGCGCACGATCTCAGTACCTGCGTCGGCGAGGATCTCGTCGACCATGGCTGGGTACGTGCCGTCCCGATCGCGGATGAGGTACTTCACGGTGTAGTCGGCGTCTTCGAGGTCCATGGCCACGTTCCGGGCGACCTGGTTCACCCACACGGCGGTGGAGCAGAGCGGTCATCCAGGCGCGGTCGGCCGGGTCGGACCGTACCCGCTGGCCGTCGAGGTGACGCTGCAGCACCGTGAGCTGGTGTCGGAGAGCGAGGATCTCTGCGTCCTTGTCGCGGTCGCTGCCTGGTAGTAGCCGCAGGAACGCGAACGTGCTCGTGATCCCCAGGTACGCACGTCGCAGCAGCATGGTCTTGCATCATTGCGTAGACGGCGGCAGCGATGGGTGGGGGAGCACTCCGCAGCCTGCCGCCATACCTCAAACAGCCCCTGAACAGCACGGACGTACTTTTCGGCAGGAACAAGGCCGGAACCGGGTTGCCGCGCCGAGCGCACGACCGTGACGATGCGTGGGTGCGGAAACGACCCATGCTGCACCTGACGGTGGGACTACCGGGCGTCGGCAAGACGACGCTGGCACGCCGGATCGCGAGCGATGACTCGATCTTGCGGCTGACGCCGGACGAGTGGATGGCCCCGTTGTTCGGCGACGGCGACGCCGACGGACGCCGGGAGATCCTCGAAGGACGAATGATCTGGGTCGCCCATCGGGTGCTGTGCAGCGGATCGTCGGTCGTCCTTGACTTCGGGTGTTGGTCGCCCGAGGAGCGGTACGCCATCAGGGCTGTCGCCGAGCACGCCGGTGGGGAGTTCCGGCTCCGGTCAAGTCCCGGGGAGTGGTGTACGGCGTGTCGTCGCGTGATCCTTTGCTGATCAGGCCGTGAGGGCCTGAATCTGGGATGAATTCACCTCCCCGTCAAGTCGACCGTCATTCTGGTCGGAATCGGGCACGAGGGTCAGGCGTGCGCGGGTCAGGACGTCCAGGCTGAGGTAGCGGCGGCCCTCGATCCACTCGTCGTGTT